>CALLZL010000184.1 GCA_937859575.1 uncultured Chloroflexota bacterium | reverse complement strand
CGCTCTATGTTGTGCATCTGACCAATGCCGGTGCACTCGAGGCGGTGCGCCTCGCACATGGCCGCGGCAATACCTTCATCCACGCCGAAACCTGTGTGCAATACTTCTTCTTCACCAAAGATGATCTGGCGCGCCCGGGGTACGAAGGGGCCAAGTGGGTCTGCTCGCCGCCGTTCCGCGAAGTGAGTGATCAGGCGGCGCTCTGGCAAGGGGTGGCCGATGGATCGCTCGAAGTGGTTTCGACCGATCACTGCCCATTCTGGTTCGAGGGCGGCAAAGATGGCCGCTCGCCGGGAAAAGAGCTTGGCCGCGATAATTTTGCCGCGATTCCCAACGGCTGCCCCGGCATCGAAGATCGCATGATGGTGATGTATAGCGAAGGGGTGCGCAGCGGCAAGATCTCGCTCAACAAATGGGTCGAGCTCTGCTGCACCAACCCGGCACGGCTCTTTGGCTGCTACCCGCAGAAGGGCCTGATCGCACCCGGCAGCGATGCCGATATCGTCGTGTGGGATCCCGAGGCCAGGCATACGATCTCGGCAGCGACCCACCACCAGAACACCGACTATAACCTGTACGAGGGCCTTGAGGTTGTCGGTATGCCGCAGGTTGTGATCTCACGCGGCCAGGTGATCGTCGAAGGCAAGGCATGGAAGGGAAGCCAGGGTAGCGGCCGTTTCGTGAAGCGAGCTGCGCACCGTCGCTCTAGCTAGGCGCAGCAATCTTGAGCCATCCGCATCCTGAGAGCGCGGGCGTGCCACCCGCATGGGCGCAAGATGCGTGCGACCCCAATGATTAAGCATTTTGCACCTGGCTATAAGCCCCGATCTCATGCCAGACAAAACCGGCGGGATGCAAGCGCATCCCGCCGGTTTGTGATCAGGGAGTTCCGCTTACTGAGTCGCCGTTGCGGCAAACCCCTTCACGGCTTCCTCTTCGTCCTGGTAGATATCGATATACTGGGCCAGGCCAACCATGCGAAAGATCTTCTGGAAGTGCTGCGAGAGACCGCTCACGGCCAGTTTCTGATTGTTGCGGTTGACCTCGGTCACAATGCCGATCAGGATGGCGATACCGGCACTGTTGATATAATCATTCTGGCGAAAATTCAACAGAATAGCACGTGCACCCTTTTCGTTGACCTGTGCATACGCACTGTTGATCTTCTCTTCCGCAAATGTTGTGACATCGCCAACCAGATCGATAATCGCAACGCCATCACGGTCGCGGATGGAGACATTCAGCTCATCTTCCAGCATTGCTCGCTCCTCATAGCGGGAAACAGAAGGTGTGCATTGGAGGCTACGGGTGTGCTGCGTCGCGCCGGCGATACAACGACAGCCGGAACAGGTTGCCGCCCGCAGGGTGATTGGTAAAGTCGGCTTCATCAACCAGCTGTGCGATCAGCATGAGCCCCATACCGCGCAGTGGTGCGATACCCTGGAGCTTCTGCTCGATCGATGGCACCGCAGCATGCCCATCATACGGCTTGACGCCCCGATCCCGAACTTCAACTGTCAGCCGCTCGTCTTCACAAATACAGCTCACACTGATCCGCTGATCCGGTACGCCACCGTTCCCATGTTCGATCGCATTAATACATGCTTCGCCGATTGCCGTCTTCAGGTCGTCGATGCGCTCATTATCGAAACCAAGGCGGCGTGCAAATGCCGCAATCGTATCACGAACGACCTTTTCATACCCAAGTTCGCTCGGAACCGAGAGTTCTATGGTTGATAACTTGTGTGATGACTCAGTCACGGCGCACACATGATACTCACTGTTCGAGATGAATGACCATACGTACCTGGTTGCCGCCACTTGGTGCGGTGGAAAACTCCACTTCATCCATCAGTTCGCGAATTAACCAGATCCCCCAGCCACCTTTATCCGATTTATGCAGTGTCTCTTCGATGTTGGGGATGTGTGTCGTCTGATCGTGATCCAATGGCTTTAACCCCTGATCGGCGACACTTACTACAAGCTCGTCGGGGCGAACAATCAGCACAACCAGTACCTTCATGGCTGAGTCGCGCTCGTTGCCATGCTCAATCGCATTGGTTACCGCCTCGGCAAGCGCAGTGCGCAGTGCCTCGACCCGATCGCCATTAAAGCCCATTCGCCGCGCCAGTGAGGCGGCGGCATCCATGGCAACTTTTTCGTAGCCGAGACGGCTCGGAAGTCGAAGTTCGACGATTCGGTCCGGCGTTTCAGCGTCACTGTTTGAAAGGGTCATGCTCTTGTTGACCTGCCCATGCGCAACCGGCACGCATCGTTCGGATTATATTTTTATCTTAACACATGCCGAAAGCGCGGCGCAATAGGTATTCCGATTGAGATCTCTGATTACAGAGGAATATTACCATGCTTGCGCGGCGGGAGCGTCTGCCGCTTATTACGGGCGAGATCAAGGGCACGAATGAGTGTCGGGCGCGTCTCGCGCGGTTCGATGACATCATCGACATAGCCGCGCTCGGCGGCAATATATGGATTGGCGAAACGATCCTGGTAGTCGGCACTCAGTTCGGCCAAGCGCGCTGCCGGGTCTTCCGACTGCATGAGTTCACGCCGAAAGATGATCTTGACGGCCGCATCAACACCCATCACGGCAATTTCGGCGGTTGGCCAGGCAAAGTTGAAATCGGCACGGATATGCTTGCTCGCCATTACATCATAGGCACCACCATAGGCTTTGCGGGTGATGACCGTCAGCTTCGGAACGGTCGCTTCACAGTAGGCATAGAGCAGCTTGGCGCCATGCCGGATGATGCCGCCATACTCCTGTTGGGTTCCCGGCAGAAACCCAGGCACATCAACAAATGTGACCAGCGGAATGTTGAAGGAATCGCAGAAACGAACAAAACGTGCCGCCTTCACCGAGGAGTCGATATCGAGTGTGCCGGCAAGTTGTGCCGGCTGATTGGCGACAACCCCGATTACATGGCCATCGAGCCGCGCGAATCCGATCAGGATATTGCGTGCCCAGTGTTGCTGCACTTCAAAAAAACTCTCTTGATCAACAACCCCATCGATTATCTGGTGCATGTCGTATGGTTTGCGTGGATTGTCGGGAATAACCGACTGGAGCGCTTCCTCCATGCGCTGCGGATCGTCTTCGGGGGGCTGGTATGGCGGATCTTCGAGATTGTTGGCCGGCAGGTACGAAAGCAGCACGCGCAGCTGCTCGAAGGCATCGGCCTCGTTTTCGGCAGCGAAATGCGCCACACCGCTGCGCCCGTTATGCGTCATTGCGCCGCCAAGCTCCTCAGATCCCACCACTTCGCCGGTAACGGTTTTGATGACATCTGGGCCGGTGATGAACATCTGCGAGGTGCCCTTGACCATCATGATGAAATCGGTCATCGCTGGTGAATAGACGGCACCACCAGCGCATGGGCCGGCAATCAGCGAGAGTTGTGGCACGACCCCAGAGGCGACCACATTGCGGTAGAAGATCTCGGCATAGCCGCCCAGGCTTACGACCCCTTCCTGAATACGTGCGCCACCTGAGTCGTTGATGCCGATACACGGGACACCCATGCGTACGGCAAGATCCATGATCTTGCAGATCTTTTCGGCGAAGACTTCGCCGAGCGAACCACCGAAGACGGTAAAATCCTGCGAAAAGAGGCAGACTGGTCGGCCATCGATGGTGCCATGGCCGGTAATCACCCCATCGCCAAGCGGCCGCTGCCGATCAAGCCCGAAGGCGTTGCTGCGATGGACGGCAAAGGCGTCGAGTTCGACAAATGAGTCGGGATCAAGTAGTTGCTCAATCCGCTCGCGGGCCGTCAGTTTGCCGCGTGCATGCTGCCGTTCGACGGCCTGTGGATCGGCTGATCGTGCGGTTGCGCGCCGTTGCCGCAGTTCTTCGATTCGCTCACGGGTGGTTTTCATGTCGCTTCCTTGTTGCCATGTCGCCGGCCAGGCTGCTCGCATGCGCCGGCAGGTCTTCGTAGTCTGCCCTTATGCGTCGAGTATGCGTTCGGCTGCCGCAACAGCAGTGAGTGTACCCTCGCCTACGGCGGCACGCAGTTCGCGCAACCGGCCGGCCATACCGGGCCGGGCCATGAATTGCGCCCGCAACCCTTCTTCGATCAAGCTGTCAAACCAGGCTTCGGCCTGTTGGCGGCGGCGGGCTGTGAAGAAGCCTGCGGCACGCATCGCCTGCTCATGCGCCTTGATCGTTTCCCAGAGGGTGTCGATACCTTCGCCGCTCATGGCCGAACAGATCTGCACCGGTGGCCGCCACCCGGACTCGGCGGGGGCCAGATAGCGGAGCGCATGCATGTATTCTGCACGTGCCCCGAGCGCAAGCTCGCGATGAGCACCATCGGCCTTGGTGATCAACAGCAGATCCGCGATCTCGACAATTCCCTTCTTGATGCCCTGTAGTTCGTCACCGCCGCCTGCCAGCAACAGCAGTACAAAGCAATCTACCATGGCGCGGACCGCGATTTCGCTCTGGCCGACCCCAACCGTCTCAACGATGATCGTATCGAACCCGGCTGCTTCGCAAAGCATGATCGTTTCGCGGGTCCGGCGTGCCACACCGCCGAGGGTGTTACCGGCTGCTGTGGGCCGGATGAAGGCTTCGGGTGCGCGTGTAAGCTGTTCCATGCGCGTCTTGTCGCCCAGGATGCTGCCATGGGTCCGGCTGCTGCTTGGATCGACCGCCAGTACCGCCGGCCGCCGGCCTTGCGCGATCAGCAGCAGGCCCAACGCTTCGATCAGGGTACTCTTGCCGACTCCCGGTGCGCCGGTGATGCCGATCCGGATCGAGCGCCCGCTGTATGGCAAGAGTTGCTGCAATACCTCTTGCGCCAGCGCCTGGTGTGCCTCCGCCCGGCTTTCAATGAGGGTAATTGCCCGCGCCAGGATCGCCCGATTGCCGGCCTGTACCCCCGCGACAATTTCGTCGCTGCTGAGTTGCCGCCGTGCGTTAATGGCTGCTCTCCTCTCGCAGGTTGCGGTCGAGCTCTTCGAGAATCTGTCGTGCCGCATTGGGGATGATGGTGCCCGGCCCAAAGATCGCTGCCGCTCCGTGTTCACGCAAGAAGGCATGATCCTGGGTTGGAATGACGCCACCGATAACGACCATGATGTCGCCGCGCCCAACCTGACGGAGCTCGTCTATCAGTTGCGGCAGGAGCGTTTTGTGGCCGGCGGCCAGCGAACTGACGCCGATGATATGCACATCATTTTCGATCGCTTGGCGGGCGGCTTCCGCAGGGGTTTGAAACAGCGGGCCGATATCAACATCAAACCCCAGGTCGGCAAAGGCGGTTGCGATCACCTTGGCACCACGGTCATGGCCATCCTGCCCCATTTTTGCTACCAGAATACCCGGCCGACGCCCCTCAC
>CALLZL010000183.1 GCA_937859575.1 uncultured Chloroflexota bacterium | reverse complement strand
GTGCGCCTATGTAGGCCAGGAAGAGCTTGAGGCTCGTGACACCCCATTCAACACATTGGGGAATCTCTTCCATCACACTATCGGGCAGATCGGGGATCGCCAGATGAAAACCATAATCGACGGCTGCTTTACCCTCGGCTTTGGCATGCCAGATATCGAGTGCCTGGCGCAGGGTGGCACCTTTGGGCTGGATCACGAAATCAATATGCATGGTGGTGCCGCCGAAAGCCGCAGCACGATGCCCGGTAAAGAAATCATCGGATGAAACGGTGCCGCCGAACGGCATATCGAGATGGGTATGCACATCTATGCCGCCAGGAATCACATACTTGCCGGTTGCGTCGATCACCGTATCGCCGCTCAGCCCTCGGCCCAGGGCAACGACCTGCTCGCCGTCGATCAGCACATCGGCCGCAAAAGTATCGCCGGCTGTGACAACCGTACCGCCTTGAATGAGTGTAGTCATCAGGAGGGCTCCCTTCTTTGGTAGATTGGGATGCAACGCTGCAGCTAAACAACCGCACGCCTATGCCGACAGCAATGCAGGCAGGATCTCGCGGCCATAGACATCAAGCGTCGCTTCTTCGTCACCACTCATCAGATAGATATTAAACTGATCGACACCAACTGCGGCGAGTTCGTGCAGGCGTTGGCGATGTGCTGCGGCCGGGCCGACGATACAGAATCGATCGACAACATCATCGGCAACGAAGGTGGCATTAGTGCTGCCGACCTCGGCATGGTGGCGGTAGTCGTAACCGGAACGATCACGCACATAGGATGTCAACGCCGGCGGCAGATCGGCCGGATCGTAGCGCGAGATCAGATCGACGACATGATTCGAGACGAGTGCCGGGAACCAGCGCACCTGCTCGCGGGCTGCCGCGATATCATCGGCGACCCACACCGGTGCCGCTGCCATGACCTTGATCGCAGCCGGATCGCGGCCGGCGGCGCGCGCGCCTTCGTGCAGGAAGCCAAGGCACCATTTGATCAGATCCGGATCGGCAAACTGCAGGATCACCCCATCGGCAACCCGGCCCGTCAGATGCAGTGCTTTTGGCCCATAGGCCGCCACCCACACCGGTACATCGTAGGGCTTGGCCCATGGCAGATTGACTTCATCACCGCCATAGTGTGCCGATTGGCCGCCGGCGAGGTTACGGATAACACCGATCGATTCTTCGAGTTGGGCCACCGTTGTCGGTTTTGTGCCTACCTCCCGCCGCGAACTATCACCGCGGCCGATGCCAAGATCCATGCGCCCACCCGAAATGAGATTCAGGGTCGCCAGCAGGCTGGCGGTGACGGTCGGATCACGCACGGCGGGGTTGGTCACACACGTACCAAGACGCATCCGCTCGGTATTCGCGGCCATGAGAGTCAGGAGCGGATACGGTTCGAGCCAGAGCACATGCGAGTCGAACACCCAGCCATACGAAAACCCAGCCGCTTCGGCCTGGCGTGTGAGCGCCACCGATCGCTCGGGTGGCATATCAAGTTTCAGAGTGATGGCAAAATCCATGAGGATGCTCCTGATCATGCTGAAGCGGTACCACAGCCCACATGCCGCGTAGCAGTCAAGCCGCATGCGCTGTGCAACCGAGTGCACCGATCGTTCGGGCAGGCTAGGGGTGGTTCGCGCTCGAAAAACCTGCCCGAACAATCGACACCGTGGGATGCTAGTTCCCAGTCGCCATATTCCAGATCTCGTGGGTATAGGCCGCCTCATCGGCAGGCTGGGTAATCACACCAAACTGGAGCGCCGTAGCTGCACCACGGGTAAAGAGTTCCGGCTCCATATAGCCGACCCGTGTAGCGGTATTGACCGGGTCACCCCAGATCAGCTTATTCACTTCCTGCATCTGCCATGTCTGTGCATCGCGAGTCATGACACCGCCGGTATCCTGCTTGAGCACATAATCGACACACGCATCGACATTATCGCGGCAGTATTCCCAGCCCTTGATCGATGCACGGAGGAAGCGAGCGGCGATATCTTTGTTGGCCGCATCGGCATTCAGCCAGTCGGCGCTGACAAAGATTCCATCCTCGGGCATGGCAGTCTCTTCGGCATTGTAATCGATAATATTGAGTTCATCGATCGTATGGCCGGCGCTGAGCACCTGGTAGAGCTCATTATAGGTCATGGCTGCCGCCGAGTCGACCTCACGGTTCAGCAGCAGGTTCATATCGAACGGCTGCTGCACCAAAGTCAGGTCGTTGTCTTTGTCGAGGTTATACTTGGCGAGCGTGGCAAGCAGGTTGTATTCGTTGCCGCCAAACCAGACCGCTACATTCTTGCCGCGCAGGTCGGCCGGGGTAGTGATATTGGTATCCTTCCACGAAAGCTGGCGCATGCCGGCGTAGGTGTAGATCTGGGCGATATTCACCAGCGGCACACCCTGTTCGCGGGTCGCCAGCAGGCTGGCAAGCCAGTTGATACCAAACTGTGCCTGACCACTCGCGACGACCTGTTCGGGAACGATATCCGGCCCACCGGGTCGGATCGTCACATTGAGCCCTTCGGCAGTGTAGTAGCCCTGTTCGAGCGCGGCATAATAGCCGGCAAACTGCGCCTGGGCCACCCACTTGAGTTGCAGGGTAACGGCCGCCGGGGCTGCGGCGGGGGCTGCCGGCTCGGCCGGAGCCGTGGTCGCTGCCGGAGCAGCCGGCTCGGCCGGGGTTGCGGGTGTGCTCTGGCCACAGGCGGCCAGCAGCGTGATGAGCATCAGCATGGCGATCAAGCCGCCAATCAAGCGATTACCTGACATGGAATCTAACTCCTTTGATGAGAATCTGGTAGCACGAGTATCGGCACAACGCTGGGAAGAAACACGCCTCCTTTCTTCGTTCACCGCAGATATCAATCAATGCCGCAGTGCTGCGTGGCATCGTTGCCAGGTTTTTAGCGTTCACGTCGCCAGGGGGTAACAACCCGCTCGGCCAGCGTAATCACCAGATAGAAGGTGATTCCGAGCAGACACGCAACCAGAATAGCCGACCATGCCTCACGGGTTCGCAGAATACCGGCCTGACTTTTGATATAGACACCGAGTGCATTCTGCGGCCCGCCGAAGAATTCGGCCACCACTGCCCCGATCATGCTCAGTGTCGAGCAGATCTTGAGTGCGTTGAAAAAGAAGGGCAGAGCCGCCGGAGCACGCAACTTGAGGAAGATATCGCGCTGGCTGGCGGCATACGAACGCATCAGTTGCAGTGCATCAGCATTCGGCGAGATCAAGCCGCGAAACACATTCACCAGGGTGGGGAAGAAGGTCATGATCACCACCACACCGATCTTTGAGTTGGGGCTGATGCTGCCAAGCCAGATACCAAGGATCGGCGAGAGCGCAATAATCGGCACGGCATTCGAGGCGATGGCAAACGGCACCAGGCCATCGGCAAGCGTACGCCAGCGCACGCACACAACCGCAACCAGCACGCCGAGGGTACAGCCAATCGCGAACCCGGTCAGCGCATTGCCGAAGGTCGCCAGCCCGATCCGCAGCAGATAGTCGGGGCGTTCGAGGAAGGTCGCGGTGATCTGGCTGGGGGCCGGCAACAGATAGATCGGGATCGCCAACCCCCAGACGAGCGCCTCCCAGAGTACGAGCGCCAGGATGGCAGCGAGCGCCGGCGGCAGGATAGCGGCAAGCCGGGCAATGGCGCGGTTGGGAACAGCAGCCGGCATCTCAGCTCTCCTCCAGCCCTTCGCGCACGGCCGTCACCAGTTCGAAGAAGCGCTGTGCCTCACGGGTGGCGAGATTGCGTGGGCGTGGCAAATCGATCGGGATGATCTGCGAGATACGACCCGGGCGGGGCGACATCACCACCACCCGATCGGAGAGAAAGACAGCTTCGGGAATACTGTGGGTCACGAAGATCACGGTTGTGCGACGCTCGGCACTGCTCCAGATATTGAGCAGTTCGATCTGCATGCGTTCGCGTGTGATCTCGTCGAGCGCACCGAATGGCTCATCCATCAACAGAATCGATGGGCTGAACGAGAGCGCCCGGGCGATAGCCACGCGCTGCTGCATACCACCCGAAAGCTGCCAGGGGTAGGCATTGCCGAAATCACCAAGGCCAACAAGATGCAACAGCGCCATGGCACGGCTGCGGCGCTGCTCGGCCGGATGACCCATGATTTCGAGCGGCAACTCAACATTCTTGCGCACCGTACGCCAATCGTAGAGCACCGGCGATTGAAACACAATGCCATAATCGCGATCAAGCCGTGCCTGGCGCGGTGTCTTGCCGTTGACCTCAAGGATCCCACTCGTCGGCTGTTCGAGATCACCAATCAGGCGCATGAGCGTGCTTTTACCGCAGCCGCTCGGGCCGATCAGCGAGATGAATTCACCTGGTTCGATCATCAGGCCGACATCCTGCAGCGCATGGACATCGCCGCCGCTGCTGGAATAGATCTTGCTCAGGTGATCGATCGCAATAACAGGCTTCTGAGACATGCGCAATTACTCCGCACGGCGTTCACGAACCACGAGACGTTCGGCAAGGGCGACGAGGCCGTAGAAGGCGACACCAATCAGGCCGGCGACCAGCACAGTGGCATACAGGGCAGGGGGGCGCGAATTATAGAACTGGCTGGCATTCAGGATCGCAACTCCGATTCCTTCGTTGGCAGCAGCCGGCAACTCGGCCACGATGGCCCCGATCACACTGGCGGTTGCCGCGATCTTAAGCGAGGTGAACAGGTAGGGCAACGATGCCGGAAAGCGGAGCTTCACAAAGATCTGAAGCGGCGTTGCGGCATACGAGTGCATCAGATCAAGGGCAGATGGCGCTGCCGCTCGCAGACCTCGCAGCATGCCAATCGTCACGGGGAAGAAGGTCAGGTAGGCAGCAACCACCATCTTGGCGGCCCAATCAGGAGCACCGATCCGGCCAAGGCCGACCACCACCATCGGCGCGATCGCAAGGATCGGCACCGTCTGCGAGCCGATGACGTATGGCATCAAGCCACGTTCGAGGATGCGGATCTGCGTAAAGAGCAGCGCCAGGGCAAAGCCGAGCAGGCCGCCGAGCACAAAGCCGCCAAATGCGACACGGAAGGTTGCCCAGGCGTTGATCAACATCTGGATGAGCAGCAATGGCCCCTGGCCACCCTGGGAACGCGAACCAAACACGGCGAAAATATCGAGGAGGTGTGGGAGCCGCTGATCGGAGATACCAAAGAGGAACTTGCTGCCTTCCCATACAATGCACAGGGCGGTGATCACACCAAGAACCGGCGCACTCTGCCGCCAGATCCGTGTCAGCATCTGATGAAGGCGTATACCGCCGGGGGCGGCGCGACGTTCTTCGTGGAAGACGGCATCTTCCCCCATAGACTCCTCGGAGTAGATCAGCCATGTGCAATGCACCGGCCACACTAGTGCCAGCGGCCTATGCCGCACCAGTGCGACGAAGCCTGTACCTCTTGACTCCCGTTCGATGAGTAGAGGGAAGCATACCGTGAAGGGGTATAGTTGTCAATAGAGCTTCGAGGTGCATTTAGGGCTTATGCGTTCTCGGTCTGGCACCGACGCCGGGCGGCTCAAGCCGCCGACTATCCGCACCAAGGCCGCCTTCGCAGCGGTAGCCCGCGCGTTGACGCGCCGGGCATTGTGAGAACGCATAAGCCCTATGAAGCGGCGCGCCATGTTGCGCCCATACGGCATGGCGGTGCGTTGATCCGAACCCCACCCGCGTCGCGGCGCCGCAGCGACCGCGCATCCTTGCAGAGGGTTCGGAGGGCGACGCCCGCCCGACGGGCTGACAAGGGGAGGTATTTCCGCCCCGGTCAGAGATCCAGCACCCATCGCAGCCGGTTGGGGGTGCGGGGGTGGAGCCAACGCAAGTATCAATACCCACATCGCGCTACAGGAGCCACAATCAGCCGCGTGCCGCCACGCCAACTACCAGGGGATGAGCTGTGGTGTATCTGACCCTTGCACAAGCCGAGTTGCATGGCAGAAACGAGCGTACTATCCCGTCACTCGTTCGATCTGGGCACCAAGTGCACGCAGACGTTCATCGATCCGTTCGTAGCCGCGGTCGATCTGGCCGATGTTATAGATCACACTCCGCCCACGGGCACAGAGCGATGCGATCAGCAGCGCCATCCCGGCCCGAATATCCGGGCTTGGCAGCCCTTCCGGCTCGCCATACAGCTTGCTCGGGCCGACAACCACCGCACGATGCGGATCGCACAGCACAATCCGCGCCCCCATGCCGATCAATCGATCCACAAAGAAGAGCCGGCTTTCGAACATCTTCTCGTGGATCAGCACCGTCCCTTCGGCCTGAGTCGCCATCACCAGTGCGATACTGATCAGATCCGGGTTAAAGCCGGGCCAGGGCGACGATGCAATAGTTGGGATCGCATTGTGCATATCATTCCGCACACATAATTCCTGCTCGGCCGGCACCACAATATCATCGCCATCATCAGCCCAAGCGACCCCCAGGCGGCCAAAGGCGATGCGTGTCATGCGATGCTCGCGTGGGCGAGCACCCACGATCCGCAGATTGCTGCGCGTAACGGCGGCAAGGCCGATAAACGAGGCAACCTCCATGAAGTCGGGGCCGATGGTATACTCGCCGCCGCCGAGTCGGCTCACTCCTTCGATCTGCAGCGTATTGGTGCCGATCCCGCTGATCCGTGCGCCAAGATGATTGAGGAAATGGCACAGATCCTGGACATGTGGTTCGGAAGCGGCATTGCAGATCGTGCTGCTGCCTTCTGCCAGCACTGCCGCCAGGACGGCCTGTTCGGTACCGGTGACGCTCATTTCGTCGAGGAAGATATCGGCACCCTGGAGTTGATCGGCACGCAAAACGAAGGAGGCCGGTGTGACTTCGATCGATGCACCAAGGGCTTCAAGGGCATGGAAGTGGGTATCGAGCCGTCGCCGGCCGATCATATCGCCGCCGGGGCGCGGCAGCGAGACATAGCCACGACGCGCCAGCAGTGGCCCGGCGAGCAATACCGAGGTGCGAATCTTGCGCGCCAGAGCGACATCCGGTTCGCATGCATCGACCGCTTCGGCACACAGATTCCAGCTATTTGGCCCATCGCGCTCGACACGCACACCAAGGCGCTGCAGTAATGCAATCTTCGTTAGTACATCGCCAATAAGCGGAATATTGTGCAGCCGGATCGGCTGATCGCTCAACAGTGTCGCAGCAAGCAGCGGAAGTGCCGCATTTTTGTTGCCGGCCGGGGTAATACTACCGCTCAGACGCTGGCCACCCTCGATCACAAAATGATCCACACCAACCTCCACACAACACCACAACAGCAGCGCTTTGGCCAAGCGCCGGCGGGTTCTTTGATGTCGTACATACCGGAAGCTAAGTATACCATCTGGCTACCGGCTGTAGCCTGATGCGGATCTGATTTCATACCGAGCACCGCGCCTCAGCCTTAGGGCGGATTCCACATCAGCCCAGCGACGTATGCCCAAATCGCAACAGCATCTCATCCACAGGCGTACAATGATGGTATGTCTACGACATGAGGAGAATATCCAATGGCTACAGCTTCCCCATCACGCCGCCCATGGCGGCAGCGTCGATGGCTCTGGATCAGCCTGATCGGGATCGTCGTGGTGGCGTGTATTGCGATTGCGGTTGCCGCCAGCAGGGCACAGCCAGCAACCGGGCTACCGTTGGGATGGACAACCGAGGCCGTCGAGAACGGGGCGATTGACGCGTCGATCAGTGCCACCGGCAATATCGCGGCACAGGCCGAGGCCGAGTTGCGCTTTTCTACCGATGGAACCGTGAGCGAGATTCTGGTGCGGCCGGGGGATCAGGTACGTGCCGGGCAAGCACTGGCCCGCCTTGATGCACTTGATGCCGAACTGAGCCTGACCCAAGCGCAGGCCAACCTGGCTGAAGCACGGGCGGCCTACGAGGATCTGATCGATGGCCCGACACCATCCGAACGGCAAGAGGCCGAGGCGCGGGTCGCCGAGGCGCGTGCCCGGCTCGATCAGGCATTGGCATCGGTATCGCCCGACGATATTGCCGCTGCGCGTGCCCGGCTCGACCAGGCGCGTGCGCGATTGGCACAGTTGCAAGCCGGCCCACGCGCACCCGAACTGCGCGAAGCCGAAGCCAGCCTGCATCAGGCGGAAACGGCGCTGCAGCAGCAGCGCGACCAACTCTCGGCCAATAAGACGAATGCTGAACAGGCACTGCAACAGGCTGTAGCCGACCTGACCCGCAGCCAATCGGCCTATAGCACGGCGCGCCAGAACTGGGAGTATGTCCGCGAGACCGGCCGCGATCCAAACAACCCGAATACAACCGATCCGTCGAATCCGGCACGCCGCGTACCAAATCTGCTCAACGACGCACAGCGCCAACAGTACTACGATGCCTTTATTCAGGCAGAGGCCGCCCTGCGCGCTGCTGAATCACGGGTAGCCCAGGCACAGACCAGCTTCGACGCTGCCCGCCAGGCCGAAGAGAGTGGTGTGCGCACCGCCGAACTGCAACTTACCAGTGCACAGGCCGGCTACGACCGCGTGACGGCCGGGGCGGATCGTGATCAACTGGCCGAAGCGCGGGCTGCAGTTGCGGCCGCCACTGCCGATCTCAATCGGCTCACTGGTGCCGACCGCGACGGTTCGATTGCGATTGCCCAGGCAGGTGTTGAAGTAGCTGAAGCAGCCCTGGCCCGCATCACCGGCTCCCCGGCGACGATCGAACTGGCGCGTGCCGAAGCGGCGCTCATCCGTGCCGAAACAGCCGTACGACAGGCACAGCGTACCCTGGAACAGGCGACACTCACCGCACCGTTTGCCGCGACCGTAGCACTTGTTGATCTGCGGGTCGGCGAACGAGCCGGCACCACTGGCCGGATCGTGATTGTCGATATGGGTGGCTTCTATGTCGATGTGCCGGTCGATGAGCTTGATATCGCCCAGATACGCATCGGCCAGCCGGCGACGATTGCCCTGGATGCGCTGCTTGATAGCAACCTCAACGGCACGGTAACGACGATTGCGCCGCTGGCGGATCGAAGTGAACGCGGTACCAATACCTATGCGGTCACTGTCGTGATCGAAGCAGCCAGTGCTGAAGTGCGGCCAGGAATGACCGCGACGGTCCAGATCGTCACCCAACGCAAGGAATCGGTGGTACTGGCACCACGGCGTGCGATTCGCACCGAGAACGGCCAGACGTATGTATTGATCCCGGCTGCGTCCGGTGGCGCTGCACCCGCATTGGGCGCCATGCCGGGCACCGAGCCGGGCGAGCGTCGCCCGGTTGTCACTGGCCTGAGCAATAGCCGGCAGGTCGAGATCATCAGTGGGTTGGCGGCCGGCGATCAGGTGTATGTCCCAGATATCGTACAGACCTTTAACCCGACAATACAGTAGGCGACTATGAATCTCTTTGAGTCGATCCGGCTGGCATTCGGTGCACTGCGAGCCAACAAGCTACGCTCATTCCTGACGATGCTCGGGATTATTATCGGCGTCAGTTCGGTGATCGCTATGCTGGCATTTGGCGCCGGGTACGGGTTGTTTCTTGATCGCGAACTGAGCAAGATGGGGGTTGGTGCTTTCTATATCTTCCCCGGTACCGATAACCGGCGCGCCAGCGCCCAACAACCGCCGCAACTGACATCCCCCGATGCGCGCGCGATCCGCGAATCGGGCGCAGCGCCGGCAGTTCAGGCGGGTTGCGGCTGTCATCAACCAGCAGGTATCGGTCAGCAGTGGGCGCATCCGCGGCACCTACGAACTGGTAGGTGCCGAGCCGGAGTATCTCTCGATTACATCGAACGAACTCGGTGCCGGTCGATTCTATACCTGGGAAGATGAAACCGCCCGCTCGCGGGTTGCGACGATCGGCCTGAAGATCGCCGAGCGCTTCTTCGGCACAGCCCAGAGCGCCATTGGACAGCGGATCACCTTCAATGGGATCGAGTTCGAGATCATTGGCGTCGTTGCCACACGGCCGGGGTTCATGGGCGATCCACAGCGGGCGGTGTATATTCCATACGGCACGGCGCGTAACTGGCTGTTTCGCAACCAGTTCGATGCACGAGTTGATGTCAGCCAGATCGTGGTGCAGGCACGCAGCCGCGATCATGTCGATGCGGCCATTCGTGAAGTGACGCTCTTGCTTCGTGAACGACACCGGCTGACCTACCAGGATAACGGATTTACCGTTTTGAACCTCGAAACGATCGCGGCACAGGTGGGTGCCATCGTCGCCGGATTCAACGCCTTTCTCGGCACCGTTGCCGGGATTTCGCTCCTGGTCGGCGGGATCGGCATCATGAATATCATGCTGGTAAGTGTCACCGAGCGGACACAGGAGATCGGGCTACGCAAAGCCGTCGGTGCCCGCCAGTGGCAGATCATGCAGCAGTTCCTGGTTGAAGCGATCGTCCTCTGCCTGGTTGGGGCAACCATCGGGATCCTGTTCGGCATCGCACTCTCGCCGCTCAGCACCCTGATGCTCCAATCGATGGCACAGGGTGATACCAATATCTACGCAGTAGTAACGATCGAATCGATCGGATTGGCCGCCGGTGTCGCCACAGCCATCGGGGTCATCTTCGGCTTCTTTCCGGCACTCCAGGCGGCACGCATGACGCCGATTGAGGCCTTGCGGAGCGAATAAATATGAACCTGATCGAGTCGTTTCGCGTCGCACTGACGGCGCTCATGATCCATAAGGTCCGCGCCCTGCTGACGATGGTTGGCATTATTATCGGTGTCGGTGCCGTGATCGGCATGCAATCGATCGGTACCGGGTTTTCAAACTACCTGACGGATCAGTTCAGCCAACTCGGCGATGGTGTGCTCTATATTGTGCCGCAAGTCGATAGCGACGAAGAGGATGTGCCGATTGCGCCGCAGCTGACCGCCGCCGATGCAGCGGCGATCATGGAACCGGGCGCCGCACCATCGGTACGCGAGGTTGCCCTTGAGTATAACGGTAGCGCCGTGATCGGAACAGCCCGCGAGCGCTACAGTTATGGTGTTAAAGGGATTTCGGCAAGCCATTTTCGGATCAGTTCAGCCAAGATCTTGAGCGGGCGTCTCTTCGACGACCGCGACGAGCAAGGGCTGGCACGCGTGGCGGTGATCGGTAGCCGCGTCGCCGAGACGGTCTTCGGCAGTGCCGACCTGGCGCTCGGTGAGCGGATCACGATCGATGGAGTCGGCTTCGATGTGATCGGCGTGCTCGATGGCAGTGTCAATCAGGCATCGGCGTCGCTGGGGTCGTTTTCCGATCCGGCCCAGTTGATCTACCTGCCGTATCGCACGGCACAGGCGCGGCTGTTCCGCAACCAGATGACGGCGCGGGTTGATGTAAGCCAGATCACGGTGCAGGCAATCAGCCGTGATCATGTCGATACGGCGCTGCGTGAAGTTACACTGCTGCTGCGCGAGCGGCACCGGCTGACCTACCAGCCCAACGATTTTCGAATCATCAGTGTCGAACAGGTCGCGCAGCAAACGCAGATCGCCATCGCCGGCTTCAATCTGTTCTTGCTGGTTATCGGTGGGATCTCGTTGCTGGTTGGCGGGATCGGTATCATGAACATTATGCTGGTAAGTGTGACCCAGCGTACCCGCGAGATCGGGCTGCGTAAAGCGATCGGCGCCCGGCGGCGCGACATCATGTGGCAGTTTTTGATCGAAGCGCTGGTGCTCAGCCTGATCGGCGGCCTGATCGGCATCGCGCTCGGCTATCTGCTCTCGTTTGCCGGCACCTTCGTGATGCAGTCGATCTTCCTCATCCCCGATGGGCAGGCAGTTGTGACACTACCATCGATCCTGGCGGCGACACTCGTCTCGGGGGCGGTGGGGGTGATCTTCGGCCTGTTTCCGGCACTGCGGGCATCGCGGCTCGAGCCAATTCAGGCCTTACGCTTCGAATAGCCCCGGCGGTTAACACAACGCCGCGCCGAATGGCGCGGCGTTGTGGTGTGCAGCGAAACCCGAATTCTCAGGCTAGCTCGCCAACCACGGCACGGCTGAAGCTGAAGCCGGTGGTATCGGCATCAACAAGCACCGTATCGCCGGCGCGAAACTCACCCTGGAGCAATTGCAGCGCGAGCGGGTTCTGGATGCGCTGCTGGATGACACGCTTGAGCGGCCGGGCACCGTAGGTCGGGTCGTATCCTTCTTCGGCAAGGCGTGTGATCGCCTCGGGTGTCAGTTCCAAGCCGATCTTGCGATCGGCCAGCAAGCGGCGCAACCGTTCGAGCTGGATGATCACGATCCGGCCGATCTGATCACGGCTGAGCGGCTCGAAGACGATCGTTTCATCGATGCGGTTCAGGAACTCAGGCCGGAACATATCGCGCAGTTCGCTGAGCACTTCATCGCGGATCGCCTCATTCGTCGCCCCGTGACGCGTCATCTCCTGGATGGTCGGGCTCCCGACATTGCTGGTCATGATCACCACGGTATTCTTGAAATTGACGATATGCCCCTGGCCGTCGGTCAGGCGGCCGTCGTCGAGCACCTGTAGCAGCACATTGAAGACATCGGCATGCGCTTTTTCGATCTCGTCGAAGAGCAGCACACTGTATGGCTTGCGTCGCACTGCCTCGGTCAGCTGGCCGCCTTCGTCGTAGCCGACATAGCCGGGCGGTGCACCGATCAGGCGGGCCACGGTATGTTTTTCCATGTATTCCGACATATCAAGCCGGATCATGGCCTGTTCGTCGTCGAAGAGGAACTCGGCCAACGCACGGGCGAGCTCCGTCTTGCCAACGCCGGTCGGCCCGAGGAACAGGAACGAGCCGAGCGGCCGGTTGGGATCCTGCAGCCCGGAACGGGCGCGCCGCACCGCATTGGCAACGGCGGCAACCGCTTCGTGCTGGCCGACGACCCGCAGATGCAGGCGATCTTCCATGCGAATAAGCTTCTCGACCTCACCTTCGAGCAGCTTGCTTACCGGCACGTTGGTCCATTTCGATACCACGGCAGCGATATCACCTTCGCCAACCTCTTGCTTGAGCAAGCGATCACCGCCGACAAGCAGCTGGGCTTCGGCTTCGGCGATCTGTTTTTCGAGGCGCGTCAGCACACCATACTGCAACTCGGCTGCTTTGTTGTAATCATACTCACGCTGTGCCTGCTCGATCTGAATACGCGTCTGATCGACCTGCTCGCGCAGGTGCTTCACCCGTTGCAGTGCTTCACGCTCGTGCTGCAGCTGGGTCTCGACGGCACTGCGGCGTTCGCGCAGGTTGGCAAGCTCCTGCTCGATCTTATCGAGCCGTTCCTTGCTCGCAGCATCCTTCTCTTTCTTTAAGGCCTCACGCTCGATTTCGAGCTGCATCATGCGCCGTTTCAGATCATCAAGCTCTTGTGGATCACTGGTGATCTCCATGCGCAGGCGCGCGGCGGCTTCGTCGACGAGATCGATCGCTTTATCGGGCAGGAAGCGATCCGAGATATAGCGATCCGAAAGCACTGCCGCCGCAACAATCGCGCTATCGGTGATGCGCACGCCATGATGCGTCTCGTAGCGTTCCTTTAGGCCACGCAGAATGCTGATCGTATCTTCGATACTCGGCTGATCGACGAGCACCGGCTGGAAGCGGCGTTCGAGTGCCGCATCCTTCTCGACATGCTTACGATACTCATCGAGGGTCGTCGCACCAACCATCCGCAGTTCGCCGCGCGCCAGCATCGGCTTGAGCATATTGCCGGCATCCATTGCCCCTTCGGCGGCACCGGCCCCGACAACCGTATGCAGTTCATCGACGAAGAGAATAATGTCGTCGCGCTCCTGGATCTCTTTCAGCACCGCCTTGAGGCGCTCTTCGAATTCGCCGCGATATTTGGCACCGGCAATCAGCGCACCCATATCGAGCGAGACAACCCGGCGGCTCTTGAGCGCCTCGGGCACATCTTCACGCACGATACGCTGGGCCAGGCCTTCGACGATCGCCGTCTTCCCGACACCCGGCTCGCCAATCAGCACTGGATTGTTCTTGGTGCGGCGTGACAGGATCTGGATCACTCGGCGGATCTCTTCATCGCGGCCGATCACCGGATCGAGCTTGCCACGGCGCGCCAGATCCGTCAGATCTCGGCCATACTGATCAAGCGCCGCATAGGTTCCTTCGGGGGTCGGACTGGTAACGCGCTGGCTACCACGGACTTCACGGAGCGCCCGCAGCAACGCATCACGATTTAGGCCGGCCTGCTGCAACACACGCTGCACCGCACCGCCGCGATGGTCGAGCAGGGCAAGCAGCAAGTGCTCGGTTGAGACATACTCATCACCAAACTGTGCCAGTTCATCGTGGGCACGCAACAGCACATTGCGCAACTGGCTGCTGATCTGCGGTTGTATGTTACTGCCGCTCTGGCGCGGCAACCGATTCAGCTCGGTGCGCGTCTGCTGTGCTAATGCGCCGACCGCCACCCCAAGGCGCGTCAGCACCTGCGGCACAACCCCATCGCTCTGTTCGAGCAACGCAAGTAACAGATGCTCGGGTTCGATCTGGCTGTTGCCATTGCGCAGTGCGCTATGCTGAGCGGCGGTAATCGCCTCTTCTGATTTCTGGGTAAACCGGTTGGTATTCATCGACATGGTTGTACTCCTTACTGTTCGCTACTGCATGGCAGCCGCGAAATCACTGGGTACAGCATAGCATGGAAGCGAGCGAATCTGTGTTAGCAATGCGTATGAATGCGGCTCGGCGCGTGGGTGTCATCCGGCCCGAATCCCGCCACAATTCGGCAGATCGTCTGCTACAATATTTGACAAGCCAGTGGATTATGATAAGATGTCTTTGTGCGTAAATTCACGCACTAGTAACGACAAAGGAGCTGAAATGAATTCGCGTGGACGCTTCTGGATTGCCAGTATGCTTGTCACTGGTGCTTTGATCCTCGCTGCGTGCGGCGGTGGCGGCGGCGGTGGCGGTGGCGGTGGAAACCTGACGGTCACAACCGATGGTGAGAATCTCGCTTTTGCCCCGACGAGCCTGACAGTGGCTGCCGGTTCGCAGGTCTCTCTGACATTCAACAACACCTCGACCGCACAGCAGCACAACTGGGTGCTCGTCAACGGCGGCGATGATCTTGCCAACCAGGTCGATGATGCGTCACTCGATGCCGGCCCGCCGAACTACCTGCCGAGCGGCAGCGCCGATGTGATTGCAGCCACCGACATGCTGCAGCCGGGCGGTAGCGGCTCGATCACCTTTACTGCGCCGGCCGCCGGCACCTACACCTTCCTCTGCACCTACCCGGCACACTATGCCGGCGGTATGAAGGGAACGCTGACGGTTCAGTAGGAGTCGCTCTTCGGTCAACAAAGCTCCGCCGCGCTGCGGCGGAGCTTTGTTATATTCAGCAGATGGAGTCGCACCAGTATGAAGACCGAACGCCTCTATTATGCCGATTCGTATCTGCGCCGCTTCAATGCGCAGGTGCTTGCACGCCGCACCCAGCCTCAACCAGCGGTTGCTCTCGACCGCAGCGCCTTTTACCCCGAGGGGGGCGGCCAGCCGGCCGATCACGGCA
>CALLZL010000182.1 GCA_937859575.1 uncultured Chloroflexota bacterium | reverse complement strand
AACGGGGGCCCGGCACCAAGCGCCGCCCGGGGGGGGAAAAAGGCCGGGCGGCGCATCTCCGGCCCGCAGCCCCCCCCAGCCCCGCCAGTGCCGACTCGCGCACGCGGGCGTCGGGATCAGCCAGAAAATCGGTCATCAGGCGGCGCATGGCATCGCTGCCAGTCTGAGCTGCAGCGAGAACATCGAGGATGCCGGAACGCATGCGTGGATCATCGGCATTACGGGCCACCTGGCCGAGGATCGGGGCGGCTTCGCTGCCGCCGATTTCGCTGATCAGCTTGGCCATGAAGATCGTGAGTTCGGGGCTGGTGCTGGCTTCGAGTTTATGCCGCAAGACCCCAAGCATGGCCGGATCGGTCACCGAAAGGTCATCGCCACCCTGCGCTAACAGGAACGAATAATCCTCTTGTTCGAGCATGGCGAGCAGGGCTCGGGTATATTCGCGGCGAATGACGACCGCGATGGCGAAGAAGCCGATGGCGAGCAGGGCGATCAGCAGTGGTAAGAGCCAGGCAAAGATGCCGGGCAGCAGCGGTACCAGCAGCAGCAGCAGGCCACCCGCCAGTGTACCGACCGGTACCAGCAGGCCGTTGATGAAGCCGCGTGCACGCCCTTTGATACGCAATGGCACCGCATTATAGAGCAGGCTGTCGAGCGTGAAATGGAAGGTGAGCCGAAAGGCCATGCGATCAAAATATGCCAGGCTGGCCGTGATCCAGCTGGGCCAGAGCACCAGCCCGGCGCTGATCGCCAGATTACCGCTGGGGAAGATCATATTGGCGTTACCGATACCGATCCGGCCGATAATGCGGCTCAGGATGACAAACAGAAACGGCAGCATGAGCAGATTCGTTACGCTATTGAGCAGGCCGAGGAAACTCGACATATCGCGCACCGGGTCGGTTGATGCGGCAAAATGCTCTTTCAGAATGGCACTACTCTGATAGGTGAGCAAAGCGATCAGCAGCATCAAGGTAACGGTGGCAAACGCCATCCAGCGCAGGAATGCCGACTGGCGCACGAACTGATACCCTTCGCGAATATTGCCGAGATACCCGGCCGCTGGGGTTGATTGTGTATTGGCCGTCGAACGTTCTTTCAGGATCAGCGGCATTGCCCATGTGATCAGCGCAGCGAGCACGAATGTCCCCAGCCAGGTGAAGAGAATACCGCTTGGATGCTGAAAGATCTGATTGAGTAACGGCACCATCAAGCCGGCGACGATCGAGGCAACCCGGGCGGCCGAGGCGATGAGCGGAAAGAGGCGTTTGGAAGCCTGGGCATCATAGAAACCGTTGACATAGGTAGCCCAGTGCAGGTTGAACATATCAGCCGCGATCAGCAGGAGCGGGTACAGCAGCATATAGGCGCCGAAGGCCTGCCCCTGCGCCAGCAGGCCGATTCCGACGGCAGTGCCGGCGGCACCGATCAGATAGATCGCAACCAGTAATAGATCATTCGAGAGCCGGTCGGCAAATGCGGTATAGACGGCACTCACGCCGATCGAGAAGAGTGCACTGACGATCAGCACCCAGGGTAAGAAGGCAACGCCGATCTCGGGGCGCTGCAGAAACTCGGCTTCAACGATTGTTCGCCCCCAGAGGAATCCGGCATTTGTGACGAACATCGTCAGGTAGAGGAAGAGAAACCGGGGCCACTCGGCCTGACGGATATTGAGTAGCCTGTTGATCGCGTTCATCAGTGCTCCTGCAGCGAACGAACAACTCCGAAATAGTATGCGGGAAGCCTTGTGGTTTGTCGAATCTCACGTGCTGCCATGAGGGCAGCCGGATTGCGCAAACTGCAGCGTTTGCGCCGTTTCCGGTCGTACACAAACGTAGAACAATCAGTATAATGAGTGCCTGTAGTAGCAATGCTGATTGAGCCGCCATGTCACCCTATCGCCGCCTGGATGCGATTGCCACCATGCTGATCGTTGCACTGACGCTGCTTGCGATTGTTGTGCTGCTACCGCGCATGGTTGCGCCACAACCGCCCCGGCCCGCCCCATCCGCCCCGGCGGGGCTCTTGTTGGCCCCCGCGCCACCCCCCCGGCTCCCTGCCCCTCCTTCTATAGCGGCAACGCCCACACCGCCGCTGCTGCCGACGGCAACAACCGAACGGGTAGTGGTTACGGCTGCACCGATACTCATGTATCACTATGTTCGTACCGTCGATGCAGCAACCGATCCACTCGGCTACGAACTTTCGGTGACACCCGAACTGTTTGCGCAACACATGGCGCTGCTTGCCGAGCAAGGGTACCAGGGGGTGACGGTGGCCACCCTGGTGCGCTGCATGCGTGGCGAGCCGATCTGCCCACCGCAACCGGTGGCGCTGAGTTTTGACGATGGTTATGCCGATGCATTCAGTGCCGCGCTGCCGGTGCTTGAACGATATGATTTTCAGGCGACATTCTATATCGTCGGTGATTTTGTCGGGCAGCCGGGGTATATGTCGTGGGAGCAACTTGCAGCCTTGCATGCTGCCGGGATGGAGATCGGCGCGCATAGTATGAGCCACCCGGATCTCACACGCCTTGATGCCGCCGAACTGACACGGCAGGTGGTCGCTTCCAAACAACTGCTGGAAGAACGGCTCGGCACGACGGTCGAGAGTTTCTGTTACCCTGCCGGGCGCTATACCAGTGCGACTATCGCCGCAGTGCAGGCTGCCGGTTACACTAGTGCGGTCACTACTCGCTGGGATAGCGACATACGTGACATGCTGGCGTTACCACGACGCCGGATCGCCGGCGGTACCAGTGCCGAGGCGCTGCTCTGGATCACTGCCGCACCATAACCCCGTGCGGTAAGTTGACCTCTACAACCATGCATACTGCGAATAGCTCCCGCGATAGCTCTTTGGAGCCATGACAGCCGGCTGGTGGCTTGCTATGCTCACAGCGTGCTTTCGGTTTGACTTCAATAATGAGGGAGTAACGCTGTATGCAATACAAACACGTAATCAATCTTTTGCTGCTGTTTGTTGTGGTCGGGTTGATCCTTGCACAGGCCGGATCATTTGCCCAGCCTGCAACATCCGATGCCGCAGCCCTTCAGGCACCGAGAAGGCTCTACCTGCCACGGCTGCAGCTCACTGACGGTACCGCAAGAGATCCATACCAACAACTGCACAGCCGTGCCGCTGAGGCCTGCCCACAACTTGGCCTCAATCAGTTGTGTTATGTCGGTGGCCCGGTGAATCTGGTGACCCAATCTGGTTCACAGATACCCGACACCCCCGGAACGGTCTTCGATCTGGCAACCGTGCAGCAACTGCGCCTGACGGCTCCGGTTGCCGATAGTGCCGGATGGGGCCTGGTTCGCATGCGGCTGCATGCCAATGTGGATCTGGAAGTACTGGCGTCCGGCAATGCCGAGCGGGGTACCCCGGCCTTGGGGGCCGATACCGCCGATCTACCCCGATTCGCCCTGCGCAGCGATCCCAGCCCGGATAGTGCCGGGCGCAGGAGCAGCGGCCTGGTGGTCTCGAGTAAGGATGCCGATCTCGGCATGCTGGAAGTCAATGGTGTGCTGATCGACATGGCCGGAACGATCTATCTGAATGCTGCGCCGGCGACGGCCATGCCACAGGGGCAGGAGGTTACGGCAGCGAGCGAACCGGAACGCCCGCTAGATGTGACGGTAACCAGGGGTGTGGCACAGGCAGCGACCGATGGTGGTGAACAGATTGCCATTCAGGGTCAGATCATTCGGATCGGCAAGATCTCGGAATCGCCCAACCCGGCGATCCAGGCACTGCTGCACGATTACCTGTTCGATCTGTTGCCGCCGGCAGATCCAGCAGAAGCCGTGATCCTGGCGGATGTGCTGGCCGGCAAACTCGATACTGCGATCGAACGCTGTGTATCGGGCCGGGTGCGCTCGATCTACAATGTGTTGTTCTGGGTCTGGGCCATTCATGGCAGGCCGGTAATCGAGAATCGCATCGATCCGGTGCGGCTGCAAGCGCTCTACAATCGGGTGTCCCACTGCCTCTCCTTCGAACTGGAATTCGAAAGCAGTGCGACTACCCAGAGCGGCCCGATATCGGAAACCAGCCAGGTACGTGCCGAGAGTATTCCCATCAGCTTCAATCTCAACGGCACTATGCGCAGCACAGCTGAACAGCCCCTGGCCTATATGAGCCATACCTACATCAGCCCGGCTCCGTGTACGATCAACTGGATCACACTGGATGGTGCGGTACGCCCGCAGCATGCAAAACTGCGCCTGTCGGGCAATACCCTGAAGATCGACCTCTTGCTGGGTATGGTCAGGCCACCCTCAAGCGAGGTCTACCTCAGCTGCCCGTCAGTGCCGCCGCTGACCGTCTCGGAGAGCCAGTGGTGGACGGCCTTCCCGCAGTTGCATCGCGATATCTGGATCAAAGGCGAGATGCACAGTTTTCGCTTTCAGTCGTGGCGCTATACCGCCGGCACTGCCGCCTGTGACGGAACAGCAGCCCCAACCTGCCCGCATGTTGCTGAAGCGATCTATCAGCGAGAGGAGACGAGCGGTGCTATTTCGTATAACTCCGACACGCATTTGATACTGGTGGATACACCGGTACGCTGAATCGCTGTTGGAAGTGTCATGCCAGTACTGCGTACGATCTCTGATGACTGGGTGAGATTGTACGCAGTACGCTTGTGCTCCTGTGGTGCGAAGGATCTTTTTGAGGAAAGAGCGGTGTATTTTTTGCGGGTGTCGTGCCCGACGGGGGTGCGGGGGCGGCGCCGCCTGCAAGAATCGTACCCTGCAACCGCCCGCTGAGCAGCACCACCAGCAGCGGCACCGAGAGCTACCGATTACACGATAACCACACGCACCGTACCGGCGATTCCATCGTGGCGCATCACGCTGCGCCCATACGGCGCCGCGGTGCGTTGATCTGTACCCCACCGCGCCGCGGCGCTGGCCCCACGGCCGTGTGGTCGCCATCCACCCCACCGCGTCGCGGCGCCGCCGCGACTGCGCGCGCAACCGGCATGACAACGGGCTATTCCGCACCGAACACGCGTCATTCCGAAAGGCGTAGAGACGGCCCGCCGGGCCGTCTCGACCGGGGGCACGAGGGCGACGGGAGGAGGCCGGATTGTCATTGCTGAGCGCAGTAGGAGGAGTTGGACGATCATGCCGGCGCGGATGTCATGGCGGGGAAGGGCAGCTACGTGGCTGAAGAGAACGATAAGCCCGGCCACCGCATTGACACTTCCCCAATTCCTCATATAATAAGTGGTACGTACCAGCTAACATGGTGATGACAGATATGGCAGGCTCATCGACGCGGTTTGACCGCAGCCAGGCCATCCCACTGCGCGTACTCGATAGTGCGAGCCCATTACCATTGCATGCCCAGCTCGAGCATGCCTTGCGTGAGCAGTTACAGCAGGGGCAGTGGAAAGCCGGCGACCTTTTTCCTTCCGAACGGGAGCTGATGCAGCGTGCCGGTGTGAGCCGGGCGACGGTACGGCAGGCGCTGAGTGCGCTCATGCATGCCGGCCTATTGCAGCGTATTCACGGGCGCGGCACCTTTGTTGCTGCGCCACGCATCGAACAACCACTACACGCGGCATATAGCTTTGCCGAGCAGATCCGGCAGCTTGGCAAATCGTTGATCGACCGGCTGATTCAGTCGCAGGTATTGCCGGCCGATCCGATATTGGCCCAATCACTCGGGCTACCGGCCGGTGAGCCGGTGATTCATATTCAGCGATTACGGCTGCTTGAAGGGGTACCGTTCACAATCGACAACTTCTTCGTGGCGCAGCGGCTCTGCCCGGATCTGCTCAAGCGCTCGATCGATGGATCGCTCTACCAGTTGCTTGCCGAAGGGTATGATCTGCCGGTACTGCGCTGTGTCGATACACTTGAACCGATCGTTGCCGATCGGGCGGCGGCACTCTATTTACAGGTTGCGCCGGGTGCCCCATTGATGCATGTTGAGCGGATCGGCTATACACGTGGCGATCTGCCGCTGCATATGGCGCACAACTATATTCGTGGCGATATGTGCCGCTTCCGCATCCGGCTGCCGTTTGAGCCGGCAGCCATTGAACTGCGCCCGCTTGAAACAACAGGGAGTAGCAATGACCGACCAGCTCGATGATGATTATGGTCTTTCGAAGATCGTCGAGACGCAGGAGGTACCGGCACCGGATCTGCCCTATCTGCCGCGTGATCCGCAGGCGTACCGGCCGCGCATCGGCCTGGTGGGGTGCGGCGGCATCGCGGCGCAGCACCTCGCCGCCTACAGCGCTGCCGGCTATGATGTGGCGGCGCTGTGCGACCGCAATGCGCATAAAGTGCGCGAGCGCGCCGAAAAATACTTCCCCAATGCAGCCACCTACACCGATTACCGCGAACTGCTCAAGCGCGACGATATCGAGGTGGTCGATCTGACGCCACACCCGGATGATCGCGCACCGATGATCGAGGCGGCACTTGCGGCCGGCAAACACGTGCTGAGCCAGAAGCCGTTTGTACATAACCTCGACCTGGGAGAGCGGCTTGTCGAACTGGCCGACCGCAAAGGGGTGCGCCTCGCCGTGAATCAGAACGGTCGCTGGGCACCGCACTTCTCGTACCTGCGCCACGCTGTTGCTGCCGGTCACCTCGGCGAGCTGACGAGCGCCCATCTGTCGGCGTCGTTCGACCATTCGTGGACGATCGAGACGCCGTTCAACAAGGTGTTTGATCTGCTGCTCTTCGATTTCGGCATCCACTGGTTCGATATCATCACCGCCTTCTTCGGCGAA
>CALLZL010000181.1 GCA_937859575.1 uncultured Chloroflexota bacterium | reverse complement strand
TAGCGGCTTCCATGTGAATGATGTGCTGGCCGAGAGCAGCAGCCGGCGTAATATGGGTATTGCCACACTGCGGCAGCATAGCGAAACGCTCCTCGGCGGCGAGTTCGGTATCGAAAGCGCCATCGGGCGGGGAACACGGGTTGCCGCCGTTATTCCGCTGCCATAGTTGCCCATAGATTACATCATTGTTATCGAATTGAAGCTGTTATGATCCAATAGGTTATTGAGTCGGTCATCGGACTATGCTATACTCCGAGTGTAGTTTGTTAGTCGCTTTATTACCCACGGAGGAACACGCAATGGTTCGCAGCTTCTTCGCCAAGGAAGAGGGCCAGGGTCTGGTCGAGTACGCGCTTATCCTCGTTCTGATCGCCATCGTCGTCATCGGCATTCTGACCCTGCTCGGTGGCCAGGTCAGCGCGGTCTTCAGCCGCATCAGCGCCGGCCTCAACCCGTAGTTCTTGCTACGCTTTCGGAACCAGCGCGGGTCTTGCTCTTCGAGCAAGACCCGCGCTGTTTTTGCATGAAGTTGGTTATAATACACCACATACGGCACACACCAGAAGGCAACAGATAGTATGAAGTTCGACCGGCAGGGTGCAATCTTAACTGCGCTGATACTGACGGCATTCACAACGGTGCTCTTTAGCGCCGTTCATCGATTTGCGCCATTCTGGCAACAAGAGCCGTTGATCATCATTTGCCTGATCGTGGCACTCGAGGCCGGATTTGTGCATTATGTCACTCGGCAGGAGCGGCTTTCGGCCGGCGAATTTGTGCGCTATCTGGTGCCCGAGATCCTTATTCTGGCCGTCTTGAGCCGGATCGCAGCGACGATCAGCCTGGCCCCCGTCGATCTTGGCGTGCTCTTGCGTAGCTGGCTTTTTGATCCACTCAGCATCCTCGACGGTATCTTTCTGGGGTGTTTTGTTGTGGGGCTATTTGTTGGCCTCATGACACACTTGATGATGCGCGATCTGCATGATCTTATGCCGGTTCCGGGCGAGAATGCACCTTCATCGCTCGAAGGGCATCGACGGTATGCGGCAGTGATTGCAGCCGACCGAGCCGAGGCGCTGGCGCGGATCGGCCGGCGTTTCGGCATGGGTGGCATCCTGCTCTTGATTGCCCTCGCCGCCGAGGTCGCCAATATCGAAGAGATTAGCGGGCCATCGCTGAGGGTTTCGCTCAACAGCACGATCGGTACGATCGCCTATTTGTTGTGCGGCTTCCTGCTCTATAGCCAGGCACGGCTGGTAGTACTCCAGACACGCTGGGAGCACGAAGGGGCGCATGTCTCGCAGCTGGTGCAACGCCGCTGGACACGCACCAGCCTGCTGATCACGATCTTGGCACTGACGCTGGCGGCGGTTCTGCCACGCAACTACGGCATGGGGTTCCTCGAAACATTGCGTGCGATACTTGGCATGATCGGCTATGTAATTGCCATGATCGGCTATCTTCTGCTCTGGCTTTTTAGCATGCTGATCTCGTTGCCGGCCTGGCTACTTTCTCTGCTGCTACCGGAAGGCGGCATGCCGGCCATGCCGACACCACCACCACCGCCACCCCCGCCGCCGGCGCTGGCCGAACAGGAACCTCGCTTGCTGGCAGCGATCATCTTCTGGATCTGTATCCTGTTGCTGATCGGCTATGCGACATCGATCTTCCTGCAGCGGCATCCTGGATTACTGCAGCGCCTGCTTGAAATAAGCTGGCTCAATCGTCTTATCGCCTGGTTTGGGGTGCTCTGGCGCGACACGAGTGGCTGGGCACAGATGGGATTTACTGCCTTCCAGCAGTTCATGGCCCAGCCGGTTCCTATGCCGGGATCAGCAACACGCCGCCGGCCACGTGGCAGAGGGCCACGCGATCTGATCCGCTACCTCTACCAATCACTCCTTGACCACGCAGCGCGCTATGGTGCGGCACGCCACGCCGGGCAGACACCGGCAGAATACCGGGCAACGCTGGCAGATCGAATGCCTGAGGTGCAGCCTGAGATCGACGGATTGACAGAGGCGTTTATGACCGCACGGTACAGCCGCAAGCCGCTCGACAAGCGTGATCTTGCCGATGCACGCCGCCTGTGGGTACGGCTGCGACGAGCATTACGAGCACTGGCGAAGTGATCCGGTTGCGAAACTCGGCGGTGCATGGTACATTCTCGACGTGCCTTTCGAACTACAACTCACAGAGCTCGCGTATGCCTATGGTACGCGGCGGATCTTCCGCGATCTGACGCTCACACTGCGTGCCGGTGAGGCGCTGGTCGTTGCCGGCGCAAACGGCAGCGGCAAGAGCACGCTGCTCCGGTTGATCTGCGGCCTGCAGCGGCCGGATAGTGGTATGGTGCGGCTCTATGCCAATGGGCAGCTGTTGCGGCCTGAAGATGCGCCCTGGCTTATCGGCTGGGTTGCGCCGGATCTGGAGCTCTATCGTGAGCTGACCGCGCTTGAGAACCTGGATTTCTTCGCCAGCGTTCGAGGGCTGCGCCGTTCACGCACCGAGCTCGAACAGCTGCTTGATGATGTCGGCCTTGGTGGGCGCGGCAGCGACCTGCTGGCGGCCTATTCTTCGGGTATGGCACAGCGTCTGCGCTATGCCTACGCACTCTTGCATACCCCACCCCTGCTGCTGCTTGATGAACCGACGGTGACCCTTGATCACCAGGGTGTGGCGATTGTCGAACGCCTGGTTGCGCGCCAACGCAACCGTGGAGTTGTGATTGTCGCTACCAACGACCCCCGCGAAGAACGATTCGGCGACTATATCGTGCGCCTTGGCGTCGCAGGAGCCGCGTAGCATGGCGATCGATCCGGCTCCTGATCAACATGTGGTTGCCCAATCGACCGGCGACGGAGGAGCAGCACTGCTACGGGCGGCATGGGCTGTTTTCCGCAAGGATCTGCGCAGCGAGTTGCGAACACGCTATGCGCTGAACGCCGTGCTGCTCTTTGCCGTCAGTACGGTTGTTGCTCTGAGCCTGGGGCTTGGCCCACTTGCACCCCTCCGCAATCCGGATCTGCCAATCATCCAGGCTGCACTATTGTGGATCGCTATTCTGTTTGCCGCTTTCACCGGGCTGGCGCGTGTCTTTGTACACGAAGAAGACGCACGCACCGCCGCTGCATTACGGCTTGCCGCACCACCGCTTGCCGTCTACCTTGGCAAATTGTTCTTCAATCTATTGCTTCTGGCGGTGCTGGCCAGCCTGACGGCAACACTGTTTCTGATCATGCTGCGGGTACGAGTCGGTAATCTGGGGCTTTTCATTGCACTGTTGGGGGTGGGCAGCCTCGGATTAGTGGCGGCCACAACCCTGATTGCGGCGATCATCGCGCGAGCCAGCGCCCGAGGTGCTCTGTTTGCCGTCTTATCGTTTCCACTTCTGACACCACTGCTGGTCGTGGCGATCCGCGGGACAGCGTTGGCCGTTGAGGGGCGCGGCTGGGAGGCAGCCATCGCGCCGTTGCAGGTGCTGGTTGCATACACCCTGGCACTCTTTACGGCATCGCTGTTTCTGTTCAAGAGTGTCTGGGAGCCATAGCGAATTGTGAGCACAAGCTATCTATGAACGTGCGAGCAGGTAGCCGATCAGCATCAAGATCTGATACAACACCGGTATCAGCCCACCAGTGAGCAACTGCGAGCCGCGCCAATCGTAGAGCGCACCCCAGAGGCCGGCAGCAAGCAAGAACGACCAGACGATTGCAGCGATCCAGAAGATTGGTGCCAGCCACGAAACACCGATCAGCAAGGCAATCAGGGCAACCCCAAGCGGCAGCAGGCGCGGCAGTTGCGTAACGGGGTAGAGATAGAAGGCGCGATTTCCCTCCTCACCACCACCACTCATCTCGTCGAGCACCGTCACGGCAGTCGCCACCAGCGGCCACTCAAGCAGGCCAAGGAAGAAGATCACCACGGCGATTGCCAGCATGCGCCCATCAGGAATGATCCCCTGCAGCACACTCGTATCGGCCAGAAATATCAGGGTCGGCAACAATCCCAGCCAGAGCATTGGTGGCACAACCCGCAGGATCCGTTGCCGGTTCCACACCAGAGTCGTTTCATCAGCCCGCGCATCTTCCACCAACCGATCGATCGCATGAGCCGACTGAAAACTCAGCATCAGCGCATCCGAGCGGGCTTCACTCTGAAAGACCGGCAGCGCATCATCGGGCAGCGCCTCAGCCGGATTACGCACCACTTCGAGCACCGTACGCTGCAAGAGCGGCTCATAATTCTCGATCGCGGATGTCACCAGGATTCCCGGTCGCAGCGATCCATCGTAGAGCAGGCTTGAGCAACGGGCGATCAGCGGCAAGCCTTTCTCGGCCTGAATCAAGACAACCTGGCTCTGTTCCGTCAGTTCCGTCACTTTCACCGCATGAATATGAGCCCACGGCACCATTGACCAGCGATTGAAGTAGCGTACCGCCAGCCCTTCGGGTCGCGCTTCGAGGTCGGGCAACAGATTGTAGAGCACGGCACACACCAGCAGCATCGCAGCCAGCAACACATGGGCTGCAACCAGCAGCCACCATGTCGCTGGCACAACCCGCAGGTCAAGCAGATTGAAGAGCGGCAGATTCCGGGCGGCGGGGAATGTCAGCGCGAGAAAGCTCATCCAGAGTATCAGGTAGCGCAGCAGTGTGAAGGCCAGCAGCACCAGGGCAACACCGCGGGTCAGCGAACGAATACGAGCCGGATACGAACCCAGAACGCGGGATCCTGGCACTGCGGCA
>CALLZL010000180.1 GCA_937859575.1 uncultured Chloroflexota bacterium | reverse complement strand
ACTGGTCGAAGAGGCGTTCGCGTCCATGGTTGAACATGGTGCAATAATCGGCCACTGCATTCCAGAACGAGACGGCATGCTCGGCGACGGCGCGTTCGCGCCCGGCGCTGTGAGCCATTGGTTGTTGCCAAACGCCATCGGCCAGCAGCCGCCCTTTATACCCCATCGTCAGTCGATCCCAGCCGCTCGGCTCGCCGATAATACATGCCGTAGGTTGATAGCGTTCGATCACGGCATGGGCACCCTTCGACGAAGCGGCCTCTTCTTCGACGGCACCGATCAGCACCAGGCGGTGGCTGAGCGACCCGGTGGCGTGGGCCTGTGCCGCTGCCATGATGAAGGTGGCAAACGGCCCTTTGGCATCGACGGCACCCCGACCGTAGAGCCGGCCATCTTCGATGCGAACCGGCACATCACCCGGCACGGTATCGATATGGCCCAGCAGTACGACATCATGCCCGCTGCCGATCACACCCACGGCATTGCCCGCGTTATCGATGTAACTTTCGAAACCGAGATCAGCCATGGCGGCGACGAGAAACGCCGCCAGTTCGGCCTCGTGCAGCGAGAGACTCGGGATGCGCAGCATGGCGCTGAGCAACTCAACCGGATTCACCATTCCTCCTACCAGAAGTCGGCCGGCAGGCCGATCGCCATAAACATGGCATAGGCCTGATCGATCGGAAGATCGGTCGTCGGGTCGTTATAGACGGCCTGAAAGGCCAGTTCGGCATCACGATGAAGTGCCGCTTCGATGATCATCTCCTGGTTGGCAATATGACGCATAACCAGGGCATGCACACCGGGCGGCAGCATGCCGGCCGAGAGCGGCTGAACGCGATTGGTGCCGAAATAGGCATTTGTCTCGACCACCGCACCAATCGGGAGATTTGCGATCTGGCCGGTGTTCTCCATGTTCACATTGGTGACCAGATCGCCCTGGCCGACGAGTGCCGCGATCTGGCGTACCGCCTCTTCGCCCGAGTTGCGCAGCTGGAAAGGGGTATTGCCATTGATGATCTGCTCGATCTGGCCGGGTGCTTCTTCGTAGCGGCCATACCGATAGCTGATCGGGGTGCGAATCAACCCCCAGCGAAAGAGTTCTTCGTCGGAGCGAATAAAGCCGGGCAGAAACTCGGCCAGATGGCGATCACCGGCGGCTGCCAGAATGCCGAAGCGGCGGAAGAGTTCGAACTTGATCTGGTGTTCGTCGGTAAACCAGTTATTCTTGGCCTCGACTTCGGCGCGGCTATAGCTACGCAACACGCCGGGCTGTTCGATATGCCGGCGCAGCAGCGCCAGCAGATCGTGCCCATGATAGCTGGCGCGGTCGATCCAGGTGAAGTGGTTGATTCCCAGCACATTGACATCAATCTCGCTCCGTGCAGGGGTGTGATCGAGTTCGAGGTAGCGCCGGGCGATTGCTGCCAGCAGCGCCTGGGTGCCGAACACCTCGTGGCAGCAGCCGAAGACCTTCAGGCCAGGCTCGACAGCAGTCAGGGTGCGGGTGCAGATCGACATCGGATTGGTGTAGTTGATCACCCAGGCATTGGGGCAATGGGTGGCGATCGCATGGGCAAACTCGGCATAGATGATTGCCGAGCGCAGGCCACGCATCAACCCCGGCGCACCGGTTGTATCGCCGACCGGGAAGTGGAGGCCATATGTTTCGGCGACGGCCAGTTCGTGGCCCATCATGCTCAGTGGGCCAGGTTGGATCGAGACAACCACGAAATCAACACCCTGCAGAGCATCCGCGAGCGTATCAACGGCCCGGTAATGCCAACGTGAGACGACACCGGGTTGATCCTGCATCCAGTTGCCGAGGCGCTGGTTGCGGCGTGCCGATTCAGCATCGATATCATAGAGCAGGACTTCGCCGCCCAGGTGGGGGTATTGGGCCAGGTCGTTCATGAGCATCAGCGCCCAGGCGCGGCTGCCGCCACCGATATAACCGATCTTGATCTGCACAGTGTCGGGCATCCCGGTTCCTCACATTTCTTTGAGCATCTGCTGTACGAGAGTGTACCATAGACTAGTGCAGCCGGTACGGGGGCTCGTGCTTGGGGTAGGGCGTATGTGTTCTCGTGATAGGTAGGGTACGAGGGGAGTTGCATGTCATGCCGAGCAGCTTCGCCGCGAAGCATTTCTTCGAGGAATGGCTGGAAATCGGCTTTCATGCTGCGCGTCGCGGGCAGCAGTGCAAAACGATTGATCGCTGGGAGCGCGGGCGTCTCGCCCGCATACGGACACGATGCGTATCTCGCCCGCATACGTTCAATACTTCTGCACCTCGCTGCAGAACATCAACAAAGGGTACGATCCGGCGGCGTACCCTTTGTTGGTGCCGTGGGGGCAGTGTTGTCCAGGACACATGCACTATGCTGGTCGTTTACTGCTGTGCCAGGGCGCGGTGCACCTCCCAGCGGCGGCGGGCATCGGCCTGGGCGATCTGCAGCAACTCGGCGGCGCGTTCGGGTTCGGCCTGTTGCAGCATGCGGTAACGGGTTTCGTTGTACAAATAGGTTTCGATCGGGATCGACGGTTCTTTCGAATCGAGGATCATCGGCGGCTCGCCGGCGGCA
>CALLZL010000179.1 GCA_937859575.1 uncultured Chloroflexota bacterium | reverse complement strand
GCGGACAATCTACCTGTTTCCGTAAGGGGGCCGCCCCCGCCGGACACAACAGGGGCTGGCCCCCTGCGCGGGTGCAGGGCGCAGCGCCTGCAACTATCAGTTACAGGTCGAAGGTTGAACGTTGAAAGCGGGCGGGTGCAGGGCGCAGCGCCTGCAGGTGAAATTGAAGATTGCAGGGAGCGACATGAACAAACCCATCGACGATGGCACGACACCGGCACAGCGCATCACCAATCAGATCGCCGCGCTCACCGATTGGCGCGGCCCAACGATGGCGCGACTACGCCAGTTGATTATCGAGGTTGCCCCTGAACTGACTGAGGAGTGGAAGTGGGATACGCCGGTTTACTCCAGTAAGGGGAATGTCGTCGCCATTGGTGTGTTTAAGGATCATCTGAAGCTCAACTTCTTCAAAGGCGCGCTGCTGAAGGACCAGCATGGCCTGTTTAATGCCGGACTTGATGCCAAGGCGACACGGGGGATCGACTACCACGAGGGGGATGTGATCGACGAGGCGGCACTGATAGATCTGATCCGTGTGGCAGTAGGATATAACCAATCGGGCAGCAAAAAGAAATGACTAACCCGATGCATGCAAAATGAGGTGAGAGCGATGTGTCGCAACATCAAGCCGCTGTTCAATTTCGAGCCACCCGCAACCGAAGATGAAATTCGTGCGGCAGCACTGCAGTTTGTACGCAAGATCAGCGGCTTCAATGCGCCGTCGAGCCCTAATCACGAGGCGTTTCTGGCGGCGGTGGATGAGATCAGCGCGGCATCGCGCCGCCTGCTGCTCGCACTTGAAACGAATGCCCCGCCGAAAGATCGTGCTGCGGAAGCGGCCAAGGCACAGGCGCGTTCGGCAAAGCGATTCGGGCGGTAACGGCATAGTATGGAGCATCCATGAAGATTTTTCACGCCCTCCTGGCCAACTCAACCGTGGCCTTCGTCACCAATACCTTCGTCTGGTTTGCCATTACCTTCTGGGTCTACCTTGAGACCCGTTCGGTGATTGCGACATCAGTTATGGCCGGCATTTACAGCGGCACCGTCGCTATCTCCGGCTTCTTTCTCGGTTCGCTGGTCGATCGCTTCCCGAAACGTACAGTAATGCTGGGATCAAGTCTCGGTTCGTTGTTACTGTATGCGATTGCATGCGGCATCTACGCCTTGCTGCCGGCAGAGATCTTCCGCAATGCGGCAAACCCATTACTCTGGGTCTTTATTGTGCTCACCCTGGCAGGGGCACTTGCCGGGAATATCCGCTCGATCGCACTCGCCACGCTGGTAACCATTCTGGTGCATGAAGAGGTACGCGACAAAGCCAACGGCCTTGTGGGCACCGCCAATGGGGTTGCATTTCTGGCCGCTTCGATCTTCAGCGGGTTGGCAATCGGCTACCTGGGCGTCTTCTGGGTTCTGGCAATTGCGGTCGCGAGTACACTGCTCACAATCATACACCTGCTCACCCTTGCGTTCCCCGATCAGCGGGGCACACATGCCGAAGCCCAAGGCGACATGATCGATATTCGCGGCACGATTGCGGCGATCCGGCTTGTGCCGGGATTGTTCGGGCTGATCTTCTTCCACACCTTCAACAACTTCCTCGGCGGCATCTTCATGGCGCTGATGGATGCCTACGGCCTACTGCTGGTATCGGTGCAGGTTTGGGGAGCGCTGTGGGGTTTCCTAAGCCTCGGCTTCATCGTCGGCGGCATGGTCGTTGCCCGGCGCGGCCTGGGGCGTAACCCGCTCCGGTCGTTGTTTCTGGCAAACATTGTGATGTGGACGATCTGTATCTTCTTTACCATCCAGGCCTCGATCGAACTGCTCGCGATCGGCATGTTCATCTGGCTGTGCCTCATTCCGGTCGTCGAGGCCGCCGAGCAGACGATCCTGCAGAAGGTGATCGCGCCCGAGCGCCAGGGGCGCGTCTTCGGCTTCGCCCAGAGCATCGAACAGGCCGCATCACCGATCACGGCATTTGTGATCGGCCCGGTGGCACAGTTTATCTTCATTCCATTTATGACAACCGGTGCCGGTGTGGCGTTAATTGGCGGCTGGTTTGGCACCGGCACCGATCGCGGGTTGGCGTTACTCTTTACGGTTGCCGGTATGGTCGGCCTGATGGTGACACTGCTGGCGATGCGCACATACGCCTATCGGGTGTTGTCGCAGGCATACCACACCCGCCCACCAACCGAACTCTATGAGGCATCGGCGTAATCTAAATAACAGGAGCCCCGGCATGCGTAAACTCATCGTCAGCAACTTTGTCACTGTGGATGGCTACTACGAAGCCAGCGACAAAACGATTGACACTCTCTTCGAGCACTATCACGCGAGCTATGCAGACGATCAGAACTTCGACTACTACAATACTGAACGACTGCGGGCTGCCGATACGTTGGTGCTTAGTGGTCGCACATCCTTCCTGGGCAACAAGAAGTATTGGACCAGTGTGCCTCATGATCCTGACGCCACCCCGATCAGACGTGAGTTTGCGGAGCTGATCGCGCGGGTGGAGAAAATCGTTGTTTCAGACACAATCACTCCCCAAGAGGTAGCCCCCTGGAATAACACGC
>CALLZL010000178.1 GCA_937859575.1 uncultured Chloroflexota bacterium | reverse complement strand
AATGGCGATCCACCTCTCAGCCTGACTCTCAGCATCGGGGTTGCGACCTTCCCTGATGATGCCGACTCGGCCGAGGCGCTGCTGTTGGCCGCTGATCGCCATGTGTACCATGCGAAACGGGCCGGCCGTGGGCGTGTGAGTGAGGGTGAAGATCAGACACGCCAGGTTCCGCTCGCATCACCGGCGCGCCTGATCGAGCGCGAGGATGCGCTGGCAGCGGCCCGCGAACTCCTCACGACATCCGATACCACGTTGCGCTCGCTCTGTGTGCGGGCGACGCCCGGCAGCGGCCGCACGCGTCTGCTGGCCGAACTCGTGCGGGCGGCTGCATCGCTTGGCTATGCAACGCTTAGTATCAGCGGTGATGCGGCGCTGCGGGCACGCCGCTATGGTGCACTGGTACGCTCGGCAACCGATTGGCCGACTCCGGCACCGGCCGATGGCCTGGAGCCGTTTGCCGCAGCACTTGCCCAGGCTGCCCGCTCACGTGGCGCCAATCGCCTGCTGATTACGATCGACGATCCGGGCGGAATTGATGCATCATCGCTCGACTTTCTGTACGAACTGGCCGCCATGCCGATATTGCCGCGGATTGTGCTGATCTATGTCGATGGGCCGGTGTGGGCGAGCCGCGTGAGCCGGGAATCATTGCCGCAACAGACGATCATGCTTGCACCGCTGACGCCGCAGGGGATCAAGATCTGGTTGCGCCAGATGCTGCGCTGGGAACCGCCCGATAGCCTGATCGATTGGGTAACCGCCTATAGCGACGGCTATCCGGGTCGCATTCAACGCGCTGTTGACGAACTGATCGGTACGGGTGCGCTGACGAGCAGGGGTGCCGGTTGGGTCTGGGATGCCAGCCTGGCGCTCGGTATTCCCCCCTATGCCGTTGCGCTGCCTGCCATCCTGAAACTGCTCGATACGGCACCGTCGCTTGTCGGGCGTGATCACGAAATGGTGACGCTGCATAATCTGTTGCTTGCCCATCGCATTGTGACGGTTGTAGGGCCGGGTGGTGTCGGCAAGACCCGGCTGACATTGCAGGCTGCTGCTGAGTGCCATGCAGATTTCCGCGATGGGGTGCATCTGGTTGCGCTTGCCGGTGTTCAGCAGATCACACACATCCCGGCTGCAATAACGGCTGCACTGGAGCTGCCGCCACTGGCGAATACCGATCCACACACACGCCTGGTGAAGTATCTCAGCGGTCGCGAAATATTGCTGGTACTTGATAACTTCGAGCATCTGATCGACGGGGCTGCATTGCTGACGGAACTGCTGCGTGCTGCGCCACAACTCCGTGTGCTGATCACCTCGCGCGAGCGCTTGAATCTGCCGGATGAGTGCGTCTATACGATTGATGGGCTGACCCTGCCCAGCGACGACCAGCATGCAACAGCCGCCGTGCAGCTCTTCTACCAGCGCGCCCAGCAGGTCAATACCTCCTTTACTACCACGGCTGAGGATGCACAGGTGATTGGTCGTATCTGCCGCTTGCTCAACGGGTTGCCGCTCGGCATCGAACTGGCTGCCTCTCTCTGCCAGACCTATACCATTCCCACCATTCTGGCTGAGCTTGAGCGTAGTTTGAGTTTTCTGATCGACACCCGTGCCGAGCAACCGGATCGTCATCGCAGCCTGACAGCCGTGCTCGACTCGTTCTGGGAGATTTTCTCGCCGCATGAGCGCCGTGCCCTTCAGTCGCTGGCGGTCTTTCGTAGTGGGTTTACCCGCGAGGCGGCACGGATCATTGCCGGAGCTTCACCCTTCTTTCTCGATGGCCTTGCCGCCAAGACGGTCATCCGCCGCGGGAGTAGCGGGCGTTTTACCATCCACGAGCTACTACGCCAGTATGCCGCCGAAAAACTGCATGCCAACCGGCTGGCCGAGGCGCGCATCTATGATCGGCATAGCGCCTATTACCTGCAGTGGCTGGCCGGGCATCCCGAGATGCTGGAACCGCAGCTTGAGATCGACAACCTGCGTGCTGCGTGGGAATGGGCGGTGGCCAGGTGTAATATCGTGCGTATCGGCAATGTATTGCACGCCTTTTTTTCGCTCTTGATCGATATGGGTCTGTTGCGCGAAGGGCTGGCAACCAATGCAGCAGCCTATCAGCAACTCGAACACCCCTGCATGACCGAAGGGCGACAAGATGTGCTTACCCATCTGGGCGTGATGCGCAGCTTGATCCTGCACCATATGGGCCGCTATACCGAAGCTGTCGATGTAGCACAGCAGGCCGAGGCATTGCTTGGCAACCATGTGGCACCACTGGTGCGCGCCCGGGCACACTATGCGATCGGTACAAGCCAGATGATCTGCGGCGATCAGCAGCAGGCGCAGGAACGACTCGTACAGGCTCTGCCCGATGCCAATGGCGATGATCGCCTGGCGGTCGAGATCTTATACACACTGACCCATCTTGCTAATCTTGAGGGTGATAGTGCGCGTGCCGATTCGTATGGTCGTGTGGCGTTGCAACGTGCGCGGCGTGCCGGTGATCAGCGTGCCGAACATCAGG
>CALLZL010000177.1 GCA_937859575.1 uncultured Chloroflexota bacterium | reverse complement strand
ATACGAGATAAGCTAGTGACTGGAGTTCAGACGTGTGCTCTTCCGATCTCTTGCTGTAGGCGGGCAGATTCTTGAACTGCCGTAACAACGGCAGCGCGACGGCGAGAAGTGCCGGCTGGATGGGGCGCTCAAGTGCGCTCGGTGCGAGTGCTCGCGCAAGGTGTTCGTACACCTGCCGGCGTGCGCCATCGGCACGGCTCAAGCGCACACCAAACTGATCCGGTCGCGTCAGCAACCGGTCGAATGTGGCATCGTCCGGGTCGGGAACATAATTGCCGCGCTCATACAGGTTGATTTCGCCGGCACGGGCAACATACAAGGTTGCGAAGAGCAGCGGTGTCAGGCCGGCTTTCACACCATAGGGCGGTGCTTCGAGCACCGCATAGAGCGCGGTCAGCGGTTGTGCTTCATCCGCCGCACCTTCCAGAAACTGCTCCATAGCCACCCATGCCGGCCGCAGTCGTAGTGGGTCAGCCTCCGGCGGTGCACTGATACGCCAGATACCTGCTGCATCAGGCCGGTGCAACCCGCCAAGGTGCAGCACACTCTCGTAGATCGCCCGCTCGGGTGGAAAGCCGACCAATCCAAGGTTCTCTGCGTCGGCGCGGGTGAGCATGGCGGCAACCAGGTTGCGCCGCGCTTTACTCGCCGCCGATGAGAGTTGCCGGCGGACGATCAGTTCATTCCAGACCCGTGGTGCCTGTGGGTAGGTCGTGTCGGCCGCATCCGAGAGAAGTTGATCGATCTGGCGTGCATTGTCGACGGGTTGAGCGTGGGTGCGGTAATACCACCGGCTGCGCCCACCACTATAGGTCTCGCCAATCACATTGGCAAGCGCCTGCTGCGCCTCGATCAGTCGCCCGGCCACCTCACGGCGTGCGGGCCGATCGTTTTCAAGCTCATCACGCTCTTCCAGCAACCCGCGCAGTGCGGCGACATCAAGCAAGAGATCGCGCAGTTGGCGCACGCGCTGCGGCACGACCACGATCCGCCCCGGTTCGTCGGCACGCTCCGGCGCACTGGCCCATTGTTCCGCCTGCTGCAACTCCTCCTCGTCGGCCGGTATGACATGCAGCAGTTCGCCGTCGAACCCTGCAGTGGGCGCTGGTGCGCCGGCTAGTTCGTTGGTGTCGACATAGCGCACGGCGAAGGTGCGTGTTGCGCCGGAACGGTAGCTATGCCGCCGCGCAATACGTGGTGTCGTGTCGGCGTGGCGCTGCAACAACCCCGGCAGTGATACGCGGCTGCCGATCTCACGCCGAACATCCTGCGCCATCGCGTCGAGGTCGAGGTCACTCCCTTCCCACAGAATATAGCTGTCACGATGCTGGCGGTAGGTAATCATCCGCCGCCCATGCAGTGCGAGCAACCCATCAGCGATCGCCGCGTCGTCGCCGTCGTCGGCGAGTGCAAATGCGACATGCACCCGGCTCGCACGTAATCCCGATGAGCGTTCTAACGCGCCGATGGTTCCCACGACGGTGAGCACCGCGTGCGACAGTGGATCGCCGGCAGCGAGTGGTGCGCGTGCTTCGGCAAGTTCTGCCCAGCGCTGCCCGCGACTACGACCAAACAGACTGGGGCCGAGGCTCGCTTCGACATACTGGTAGAGATGGGTAAGGCGATAGATCGGCAGTTCGCCTTCTGGTGTCGCACCGCGTGCGACATCACGAAGACCCCATGGCTCATCCGAGTACAGGAAGCTGAAGAGTGAGCGCTCATTCTGTGCGATCTGGCGGAAGAGCGCCGGCAGCGCAACTAACACCGTCGGGTGGATGGGGTAGCTGTCGGCAATGATCTGCCGCCACTCGTCTGCACCAATCTCGACCGGCCGCAGGTCGAGTACTTCGGACATTGCGGCAACACGATTCGCCCAGGTGGCACGCGCTTCGGCATACCGATCGCGCCCGGATGGCCGTAGCGCCAATGCGACCATCCGAATCATCTGGCTTGTCGGCTCTTGGAACGGCAGATCGACGAAGCGCCCCTGCACTTTTGCCCATTCGATACGCCGTGTGACGCCGGCGTTCAGGGTGTAGCGCTCAAACGCCTGGTGCAGGATCGTCACTACAATGATCGGGGTTGCGCCACTGCGCGCCGCCGCCTCGGCGATGCTCTGCAGCACAAACAGATCGCGCTCTTCATCCTGGCGCGCCGCGTAGTCGAGAAACTGCCCAAGCTCGTCGATGATCAGCACAATGCCGGCGTATCGCCCATGCACATGCACTGCTTCAGCGGCGGTACGCAGCAGATCCGCGACCCTCCCCGGGTCGAGCATATCCTGTTCGAGTGCGGCAACGACATCATTGAATATGGCATCAAGCGACGGCGATCGAAGATCTGTTTTGTCGAGCGCATCGGCGAGTGCATCAAGCACTGCATAACGTAGCGCGCTATTATTACCGGGAACCAGCACCGCGAGGAGCGAGGGTGCCTCGCTGTTCAGTATGTCGCCGGCCTCATCGGCATGGAGCGAGTGGAGCAGCGTACGGCGAGATTCAGGGGTGCGCTGAAGGTAGTGAGCGACGAAGACGCCAAATGCCGATTTTCCAGCACCAAACGGCCCCACAACCGAGAAGGCGCGTTCGGCACTGCCGGGTGTGAGCCCCGTAACAATACGACCAGCCGCCTGACGCACCAATGGTGTCACCTGATAGCCGTCGAGGCGATGGCGCAGATCGTGAAAATCGCGCCGGATATGGATGGCACGAATGAACCGTGGCGCAATGGCGAGCGCTCCATGATCAGACATGATGGCGCTCCTGCGCAAAAGCTGCTTCGAGTAGTTTTTGGTCGAGTTTTTCGTCTTCGGGCATATGCCAGACGATCTGACGGATGCCGCCGCTCTCGGTATAGCTCGCACGCCCGTTGGTGATCGTTTCGAAGTGAAACAACCGCATGAGCAAAGCATCTTCGTCGAGGCGGAAGATCCGGCCCGGCGATCGCTCACCATAGGCCAGTTCGTTGAATGCAACGGTTGAGCGCCCAAGTGTGCGAGCCTGCTGTAGTGCGGCAAAAATGACAAGATGATCGGGCAGATCCGGCCGTGCGCCGTTGACCAACCGGTATGATGATTGCCCCGGCAAGGGCTGAATAACACCCAATTCGTTGAGTGGGCAGTGCAGTGCATCTTCGGCAGCGCTCAGGTGTGTAGTATCAGGCCGCACGTAACAGCGCAACATACAGTCGATATCCCGCTTCAGAGTCGCCTCCGATGGAGCTCTGCCATCGTGCTGTGCCACGATCGACACTATATTTCGCGAAAGCTGATCGACGGTAAACTCGCCGCGCCGCAGCAGATTGAAGGTGTAGTACCACGTAAAGGCCGCGTCGGTGCGCGATACGATCTGGAAATGGAGCAACCAACGACTCGCGGGCGTCACCAGGAATGGATCCCAGCCATCCTCGTCATTGAACAATTTATCGCCCAGCCATGTCGCCCGATGAGCCGAAGGCGTATCGCTCCGTTCGAAGATATGACACACGCGGCCCCAAAAGCGAATTGCGTTCGCCATGTTTTTGCCGACGCCAAGGCGCACAAATGCGTCTTCTCGAAAGAAGAGATCGGGCTGTTCACGCAGCAGATCGTAGGCTTTTTTGAGCCAATTACTGCGCAAGACAAACGTCTCATGCCCGCTGAAGGAAAATGAGGCCGGAGAAAGAGGGTTGACAGCCATTGTCTTCGCCCGCACATGGTGAATGCTTTACCTATTCTACACTAAAATTCCCATCTACGGGATAAGCACTTCGTCATAATTGTGGGCGTATGGGCAATATCACCATAGTGTCTCGTCATTTACGACATTCCATAGATGGGACTACAATCCGGAGAACTGTGTGATGCTCTGCTTGGAGCGACTATGCCCAAGCGGATGCAGGATCTACCAGAGGAATATCAGCACTCACAGCGGGCGCTCGCACGGGCGATCGGCGCGCGGGTGCGGTTGCGTCGCGTTGCGCTCGAACTCACCCAAGAGCAGCTGCGAGCGCGGATGGAACTCGATCAGGTGTTTATCAGTCGCACGCAGTATAGCCGCATCGAGAATGGCGAGACGCTGCCGAACGCCTCCGAGCTCATCGCTCTGCGAGCCATTCTTGGTGTGTCGTTCAATTGGCTGCTCCTCGGATTGGAGTGAACGAGCTTCTATCTTCACCCTTCATCAAGCACCGCTAATTTCAATCTGACAATGTTGCCATGCCGACACTGCACCACAAACTCAAAAGCCGCCTGCTCGCTCTCTCTCCCCGTGCCTTCGAACTATTTGCCGGTGACTTGCTTGAATATATTGGGCTACGTGATGTCGCTGTGACGCGCTTGCGTGGTGATGCGGGTATTGATGCCATCGGCACTATCGATACCGGTGATGCGCTGATTCGAATCCCAACCGGTATCCAGGTGAAGCGCCACCGTGCCAATGTGCAGCGCCCGGATATCGACCGCTTCATTGGCGCGCTGAGCGGCAGCTTCACTCATGGGATTTTTATCACGACGGCCGGCTATGCGCCCCAGGCCCGTATCAAGGCCGAAAGCGGCATGCCGCGAATCACCACGGTAGATGGCGATCAGGTAGTGGCGTTGATGCAACGTAAACAGGTAGGAATCGATACCGACGAGCGAATCGACGAGTCCTATTTTACTCAGTTCGAAACGTACAGTACTACTCAAACACTGCAGCTTGCCGAATCATCCGAGCCGTATAGTGTTGCCGGTATCAACACAACGCTGCACCCCGCTGCTGATCTGATCACTCTGCGTGGCCTGAGCCATGCACTGCGCGTTGATCCATCGGTGTTACGGCGAGCTATCGACCGTGGTGCACTCATCCCCGAGCAGGGCGGCAGTGAGCGGAGCGGTCTCTTCTTTCGCCGCGATCAGATCGAGGCGATTCGGGCGGCATTGCTCGGCGCCACGCCACCCACCGACGCCGATGCGTGGCGGCGCGAGTTTCTCGCCTTCGCCCGCAGCCGCAACCTCAGTAAATCGTATAAGCCAGTGATGCTCAAGGCGTTGCTCACGGTTATCGATCATACCGGCGAGGTGCCAATCGATCGCCTGGTTGCCGAATTCCGTGCGTTTTACCAGGCACGGCGGCGTGCCGGTCTGCCCATCGAGTTCGGCCCGCCCGATGTGAGCGATCCGGCCGCCGTGAGCGATACACGCCTACGCCAGATCATCGTGCAACATCCACTCGAACGCTTCCTGATCAAAGGTTTTTTGCAGTACGACGCGGCAGCGGGGCTGGTGCGTGTTGCGCCGCAGCTCTGGGCCGAACTGCGTTACTGGGAACTGCTCGATGTGCTGCGCAGCGCCGATGAGCAGCTTAGCTATTATTATGGCCGCGCACCAGGGGGTGCCTGATGTGCGGTTGGGTGCAGGCGCTGCGCCCTGCACCCGCGTCGGGGGCCAGCCCCCGACACCCCCGCTGAGTGGCCTTGCCCCTGTTGTGTCCGTTGGGGGCGACCCCTTTGCGCTACCGTGTAGAACGTCC
>CALLZL010000176.1 GCA_937859575.1 uncultured Chloroflexota bacterium | reverse complement strand
CGGATATCGAGATCGAACTGACGATCCCGCTCGATCAGATGACCGATGACCAGCTCGTGGATCACGGCACGCGCCTCAAGGCGGCTATCGACGCCGCACGCGCACCGGTGGCCGCGTGATGCGATGCGTGACGACGACTCTGCCGGCGGTGTGCTGGCCCGTGCGCTCGCGGATGCGTTCGACCTGCCCGATCCGCATGCGCCGGATGGGCCGGTCGGGCAACCGCCACCGGAGCGTGAACGCCGTCGGGGGCTCATCCCGTTAGAACCGGTCGCCACCGATGAGACGCCGCTGCTGACGATAGACGAAGCCCGCGCCCTGATCCGAGCCGAGATGGAAGCGTATCTTGCGATGACCCACCCAACCTACATGCTGCTGATTGCACTGCCGCCGGGCGCCGGGAAGACGACCGAGGCCGTGCGCCAGGCGGAGCGCTTCGCGCAGGAGACGCGCGGGCGCGTGCTGTATGCCGGGCCGCGCCATGAGCTCTGGGGCGATCTGCAGCGCGAGTCGACCATCCCGGCAGAGGCGCGGGACGCCTGGTGGTATCACTGGCAGCCGCACACTGCCGGCGACCCGGAAACCGGGCAGGGGCAGACGTGCCGCTGGGCGCGTGAGTTTGCGGAGTGGACCCGGCGCGGGCACAAAGGGTTCCACTTTTGCCAGAAGCCGCGCGTCTGCGGCTATGAGTACATCGAGCACCACTGTGTCTGGCATGCGCAGAAGAAGCGCAAGCAACCGATCGTGTTCGTGCAGCACATGGACGTGGTGCTTGGCCATCCGTTCCTGGACACCTGTGCGCTGCTGATTGGCGACGAGAGCCCGCTGGGGGCGTTCCTGCACGATTGGCAGATCCCCGCTGAGGCTATCATCCCCGGCAGCGTCTACGGCGATGAGGCCGGCAACCGCGCCCCGGAGCTCACGCTGGACGCCGACACCCTGGAACTGCTGCTGGCGCTGCGGACGTTGACCGACCGACCGCCGCTGGATGACGACGGCCAACCGGCGAGCGACTGGCGCGGCCCGGCGCTGCTGCGACGACTCGGCGGCGCCGGCACGGTGCACCAGGTGTGTCGTGATGCGGTCATCGGCCTTGAGCATCTTGCGGTGCCGACGCTCCCCGGCGGCACCCCGAGCGGTGTCGACCAGGTACCGTACGCGCATCTTATTCCGCTGCTCATCCGCCTGCGTGACGAGGCCGAAGAGGCGATGCACGGGCGCGACAGTGTGAGTCGCGTTCGGGTGGACCGGCGCGGCCTGCGTCTGCTGCTGCGTCGATCGCAAGAGCGCCTGCCGCGCCATGTCATCTGGCTCGACGCGACGGCCAACCCAGACCTGTATCGTGCGATGTTCGACCGCGATGTCAAGGTGGTGGCGCCGCGCGTGCAGATGGCTGGCGAGGTGCACCAGGTCTACGCAAGCCTCAACAATCGTGATGCGCTGGTCGGCGAGGATGTCGCCAAAGACCCCGACACCGGCCGCACGCGAGCCAAGTATCGCAGCGCCAAGCGTGCCGATGTGCGCGACCAGGTGCGCCAGATTTGCGCGATCCAGGGGTATACGCGCGCTGCCGTCATTACCTACAAGGATTTGAAGGCAGAGTTTGCGGCCTACGACACGGCGCACTTCTACGGACTGCGCGGTTCGAACGCGTTCACGCAGCACGATGCGCTGATCGTCGTCGGCACTCCGCAGCCAGCCATTGAGAGCCTGGCTGACCAGGCGGCGATGCTGCACCAGGAGCGCCGGCGGCCGTTTACCACCACCTGGTCGGAAGAGGTTCGGCGCTACGGCGATCTGCCGGCCGGGTATGCCGTCAGCGGCTTCTGGCACGACGGCGACCTGCACGCGTTGCTGCTGCAGGCGCGTGAAGCCGAGCTGGTGCAGGCGGCGCATCGCGTGCGCCCGTTGTTTCGCCCGGTGGATGTCTGGCTGCTCACCAACCTGCCACTGCCGGATCTGCCGCCTGCGGCGGTCTGGAGCGCCAGCGATTTGTATCAGGCGCCGCCGGGGGTCGATGCGACCCGCTGGCCGGATGTCATGGCGCTGGCGGACGATGGCCCGGTGACGGCTGCCGACCTGGTGCGCGTGCTCGGTCTGGCCGAGCGCACCGCGCGCCGCTGGATTGAGGCAGCGGCCGACTATCCCGGCTGGCGCGTCGTCACGCAGCCATCAGACGGCGGCAGACCCATGCGCGCACTTGTCAAGACTTTTACGGCTGACTTTCGGCCACGTGTCAATAATACTCTTATATTGACACGTGGCCGAAAGTCCCCCTAGAAACGGTTGACACTCATGCATTTGCGACAGTATCAAACCGAGGCCATTGCCGCCGTGCGCCGTGACTGGCAGATCCACACCGATGTCCTCGGGGTGGCGGCTACCGGCGCCGGCAAGACACAGGTCTTCCTCTCGCTCCTCATGGAGGAGCTCGATCAGCGCCGCGATGCACGGGCGCTGATTCTGGCGCACCGCAAGACGCTGATTGATCAGCCGATCGATCGCCTGCGACAGATCGATCGCGACTGGCTTGGGCGCGACCCGCAGCGCCGACCGCGAGTCGGCGTGGTGATGGCGGATCGTGATGAGTGCGATCGGCAGCTCACCGTGGCCACCATTCAGACACTGGCCAGCGAGAAGCGCATGCAGCGCTTGCTCGCCAGCGGTCCGATAACCCATCTCATTGTCGATGAATGCCACCGGGCGACGAGCACGAGCTACGTGCGCGCCCTGGAGCGCCTCAAGGCCGCCAATCCCAACCTGCGCCACCTCGGGGTGACGGCGACGCCGCTGCGCAGCGATGGCGACGGTTTGGCAAAGGTCTATCAGGCGAATAGTTTCAAGATTACGATCGCCGACCTGGTCAAAGCGCACTACCTGGTGCAGCCGCGCTGGCTCGCCATTGCCACTGACATTTCCCTCGACGGTGTACAGAGTCGTGAGGGCGACTATCTCGCCAGTCAGGTGGCCGAGCGCTACGACACCCCGCGCGGCCGCGCCATCATCACCCAGGCGTACCAGCAGTATGCGAGTGGGCGGCGCGCGATTGCGTTCACGGCGTCGGTGGCCGGTGCGCATGACCTGGCGGCGGCGTTTCGTGAGCAGGGGATCACCGCGGCGGCGATCGACGGCAGCACGCCGAACGACGAACGCGATCGCCTGTTTACCGACTTCCGCGCGGGACGCCTCACCATCCTGTGCAACTGCTATGTGCTCGTCGAGGGGTTCGATGCGCCAGGCACCAACTGCGTGCTGATGTGCCGCCCCACCAAGAGCGATCTGCTCTATGTCCAGGCCATGGGGCGGGGGCTGCGGCCTGCTGGGCATGACCCGCTGCGGCCGGGGATGGCACAACCGGGCGAGGATTGCCTCATTCTCGATTTCGTGCCCGCCGATGCGCGCAACATCGTGATGGCCGGCGATGTCCTGGGCCTACCCAAGGAGACGACGCGCGCAGTACTGCGGGAGCAGCAGGTCGATGTGGGCGAGGTGCAGGCCGGGTTTACCTTCGACGGCGAACACTTCGACGCCGGCGGCACGCCGATGGAGATCATCGCCCGGGCGCTGCACTACCTGGAGATGAGTCCGTTCCACTGGCACCGGCGCGACGGCTGGCTCACGCTCGGGCTCGGCGCCGCATCCGACGGGAATGAGCGCATCCTGGTCATTCCACCGGGCGAACCCCTGACGCTCTACGGCATGCTCCGGCCAAAACAACCCGGCGCGTCATGGCGTAGTCGAGTCATCGCCGTTGGCGCGCTCGACGAACTGGGCGCCGAAGCCGAAGCCGTGGCGGCGCGCTGGGGCAACGCGGCACTGACCGGCAAGGCGCGCCACTGGCATGCACAGCCGGCGAGCGACGGCCAGCGCCAGTACCTGAAGCGTCTCGCCCGTGGTGCGCTCAAAGGCCGCGACATTGACCTGCTCGACCGGGGCACGTGTGCCGGTCTGATCAATCACTACATCGCGGTACGCGCCCTCAGTGGCGCACAGGAAGGAGTGGCAGCGTGAACGACGGCTACTTTCCCCTCCCCGCAGCAGCCAAACGCGGCACCTGCCGCTCGTGCGGTGCGCCGATCGCCTGGGTCACCGGCGCACGCGGCGGGCACATGCCGCTGGATC
>CALLZL010000175.1 GCA_937859575.1 uncultured Chloroflexota bacterium | reverse complement strand
CTTGTGCCACTTCTCGAACGCTCTTTCCAGAAGCAACCGCAGCAGTAATGGCTTGATCTCGTTCTGGGTTTTGCTTTGATGGAAGTTTCTGATACGCACACGCCTTAGAACAATACAATCTCCGCTGGTGAGTGAAAGACTTCCCGCATCTCGGACAGATGTATGTGCGTGGCGAGGAGTAAATAGGAGTTGCAACTCCTGCCTTCTTGCAATACCTATATACTCGTCCGACCGACACCCCAAACGCTTGTGCCACTTCTCGAACGCTCTTTCCAGAAGCAACCGCAGCAGTAATGGCTTGTGTTTGTTCTATTCTTCTGGCCTGTATTTGTGTTCTAGGCCGTGCACACGCCCGAGAACAGTATTTCGTCGATTTACCAGTAAAGGGCATTCCGCATCTCGGACAGATGTATGTGCGCAGAGTAATACCTGCAACGTTTTCTCGAACACTCTCCTTGGATGTAACATCTACAACTGTAGTTCTAGGCCGTGCACACGCCCGAGAACAGTATTTCGTCGATTTACCAGTAAAGGGCATTCCGCATCTCGGACAGATGTATGTGCGCAGAGTAATACCTGCAACGTTGCAGATTTTGCGTATGACGTGGCGCGGTAAATGGAACATCATCGCCACCTTTTTAACCGTCATACCAGACGCAACAGCGGCAACTATCAACTCCGATATAGACTTTGTATCATCTTTATCCATGCATTGCCCCTTGAAACCAATCGACCATGGCTTCACAGCGCCATCGCCTCCTGCACCGTCACCCGCGCCGCACGCTGGCCGCGCTGCTCCATCAGTGCGTCATAGCGTGCCAGGATCGACTCCGCCGTCTGGAAGTCGATCGCAATCCCCACTGCCCTCGCAACCTCACACCGCACCTCAGCGAGCATCGCAGCCTCCGTGGGCGTCGGCATCACACGCGGCCAACCAGCACCATCGAAGCGCAGATGCGCAGGTATCCGCGCCTCCGCCCGTTGTCGCCGCTGTGCGCGCTCCCTGGCTGCATCAAGGGCGTCGCGCTGATCGCTGCGCAGCAGGTGCGGCGCAACATCACCGAGCCAGCGCCCGCCCTGAAACGCGAAGGTCGAGGCGATCTCGAGATCGACCAACTCCTGATAGATGCCCTGGTGTTGTGCCACTGTTGCCGAGCGCTGGAGATCGGCCTCGGTCGCCATGATGCAGAAGCTGCAACTGACGCGGCTCATTCCGTGCTGCGTATACGCGACGTGCGGCGCAAACTGTGCTTCTTCATGGATGGCCCATACCTGATCAATCGACCAGTGATGGATTGGTAGCCAGGTATAGCCACTGGTCTGCCGTGTTCTCGACGACAACAGCGGTTGCTCTTTGCAGATCAGCGCCACCGCACGGCTCGCGCTCTCCTCAGCGCGAATCCCAAGCGCGTTGATGATCGTCTGGCCGGGGAAGCGGCGCACCAGTTCGCGACAGATAATCGAGGTCTTCAGTTCGCTCGTGCAGAAGCGCATCGCCGGCGTACTCCATGGCAGAATCAGCGAGACGGTCTCCAGGCCGGCATAGCGCCGCACACTGCTCGACCATCGCTGCTGCCAGCGCTCGATCATGCCGCCTGCCGTGCGCCGCACCACAATGAGATCGAGGCCGACCTTGTCTGCAAGGCGCTCGCACTGCGATAGGCTCTCCTGCCACTCAATGCGACCGAGATCACTATGTATCAAAGTTCTCGGCCCCGGGTGCCCACGAAGCTCGCGCTCGCAGGCCAGCACCAGCGCATCGCTGTCCTTGCCACCGCTCACGCTGTAGCTGATCACAGCACCAGCAGCGAGCGCACGATCAATATCAGGATGGCGGGCGAGTTGGGTCACAAACTCAACTCCTGTTGTGCCGCCTGCCGTTGCGCTCGCAGCCGAATCCCGCGCGGTGATTTCCATGCTGCCTTGCGGATTTGATCGTGCTCATACGCGGTAAGCGGCGAGACCGCCGTGCTGTACCAGGTCTCGATGCCTCGTTCGTTCGCCCGCGCAAGCTGAAACCCTGCAGCGCGATAGATCGTGCCCTTGTGTCGCCGGGTATCGCAGTAGGACAAGACAGCCCTGATCTCGTAGGGCTCATCGGGGAACACTGGTGGGCGAAGCTGCAGGTAGTCATAGCCGATCCGCGTCAACGCCTGCTCAATGCTCCACGAGGCCAGCGCACTACGCCAAACTCCGCGCCGGTCGGTGTAGCCGGGAAGGTAGTCAGAGCGATGCCACTGACCGCCCTGTTGCACCCTCGGATCAAGCCATACCCTGGCAAGATTGAGGATTTCCCAACGATCAAACTGCGCGCGACCGGTCTGTACATCGCGCAGACTGCCATAGGTCAAACCACCGTCGTAGCAACGTGTTGCTTCCGGCCTACCGAAGATCAGACAGCCCACAACTCTCGCTTCATTGAGCACTATCAGATAGGCCACTGGTGAGCATCGACTATCAACGGGTGCCTGCAGATAGTGAAACTTTGCGACCGCAGCTTGAGCGGCTGCGAGGCCCTGCTGATCAGCGAGTTGAAGGGTGATCATTGTGATGACTCCTGCTCGATCACTTCCTGCCGCAATTGCCGTGTGGCATACTGCGGGTGTGTGCTGAGCCACTCGCGAACCGCACTGCGCTCGTAGTAATCGCCGTAGGCTCCGAGCCGCAACGCTGGCGCCGGGAAGCCGTGCTTGCGTCGCAGCCAGGCCAGTTGTTGCGCCGGCCGGAGCATCAACTGCATCAGGCGATCGCCACGGATGAACCGTGCTCGCAGTGCAGCCTGAGCCGCCGCATACTCCTCACGCCAGATCGGAAGCGGGGTAATCGCATCGATCAGCCCGCCGACCGTCGCAAGGAACGCCGAAACATCGTCAGCGCTGTAGCTGCGGCGCTTTGCCGTCAGCGCATACCCATAGGTCGGTCGCAACCATTTCCGTTCTGTCCAGCGATAGACCGTCGAGAGATTGACGCCGAGCGCTTGGGCAACATCCTTCACGCTCATACCGCCCTGCCGGGTGGCTTCACGGTCAGCGCTCAGACCCATCCGCCATAGTCGATGGCGATAGCCGGCCAGCGTCAGCCCGGCTGCGGCCGCGATTGTGCGAACCGGTTTCGTGCCAAGCTGCAGGAGTTCGCGATCACGATTCATCGCTTCGTCTCCACGCCGGCACAACCGCAGCACAGCCACTTACCACTGTTGCCGTTGAACACGGTACCCGGCACCGCTTTGCATACACGGCACATCGTGCGACCAGCGAGACGCCGCAAATACATCTGCACCGCCCAAGACCGCACACGCGGCGGTGCAAAGCGAAACTGGTACGCTGCCATCTGCTCGGCCACTTCTGCGTTCTCCGCGCCGAATTCCTCGAACAGTTCAATCTGTGCCATGCGCCGCTCGCTTCCCTCGTGGCCGCTCACACGGCACCACAAACCCATCCAGGTCGCGACTCCAGATCCACCAGTTTCCATAGCGCGCTGCGCGAATGATTCCGGTCGCAATCCACTTATTCACTGCCCGATGATCAACATGCAGTTGCCGCGCTACCTCTCCCGGCCTCAACCAGCGACCGCCAGCCGCCGCGCGCAACTCCTGCGACCACTCGCGCAGGCACGCATCAGTGACCGCGTCGGCCTCCCACGCCATCCAGTGCTCGCGCCGCTCCATAAACTCCAGCAAGTCATCCCACTGAATGCGCCACAACGGAGCGGAGCCTTTTGGGGCTGCATTACGGGCGCGCAGCCAGCGCAGCCGAATCCAGCGAGTCACGCTCTTACCGCACTTTTTGCCAAGCAGCACCGCAATATCACGGGCGGAAAGTGTTGCGTTCGTTGTCGTGATACTCACCTGTAGTCGCCGGCACTTGAGGATGATTGCCAGTCGCGTCCGCTTGAGTCGCAGGGCGATGTCATCGTAGCCATAGCCCTGATCCACCAGGCTCAACAACCGATCCTCGTCCATCGGCGACCAGTCCTTGCCCCGCTGACCGCGCTTGGGCAAGAAACCGTCACTTATCAGCCGATAGCGCCGACCGGTATAGGTCGACTGCTTCAGGCCGAACAAATCAGCCTGCTGCCGAATAGTCAGGCCGCGCCGCTCAAGCTCGCGGATCAGCGTCACAA
>CALLZL010000174.1 GCA_937859575.1 uncultured Chloroflexota bacterium | reverse complement strand
TGGGCCCGTTGGAAGCGGTTGCGGCTCGCCATGCACCCCGAGCCGCGATCAAATGCGATCTGGCGCTGGTTGCCGCGATCGACCCACACCTCGATGCCAGGCGTGCCGCGGCCGAGGGCCGGGCTGCGTCCCGCCGCTGCGGCATACGCATGCTGAACCTCGGTTGCGACCTCTACAACGATGATCGGCTGCACCGGTATGCCAAGCATGTAGCCGCAGGCGATGCACCCGGCACACAGACAATCGCACTGGCCCTGCTCGGGGTAGCCGGTGGCATCGATGAAGAGCAGGCGGCACTTATCGAACTTCACACGGTTGCCGTTAGCCTGCTGAGTGCCGCCATTCGGCTCGGTGCCCTGGATCACATGGCGGCACAACAGCTCCTTGTCGCCGTGCGGCCACTGCTGGAAGAAGCCGCCGCAATCGGCTGCAACATTGATTGGCGTGACATGCACGCATTTGCGCCACAGATCGAAATCGCACAGTTCCGCCATGCAGCAGGGCTGACTCATATGTTTGTTAGCTGATAGGAGAAGTTATGGGACGCCTGCCACGAGTTGGGATCGGCGGGCCGGTCGGCTCCGGCAAAACCGCACTTGTCGAGGCGCTGGTGCCGCTGCTACTGGCCGACGGCTACAAACCACTGGTTATTACCAACGATATTATCACCTTCGAAGATGCCGAACATGTACGTCGTACGCTTGATGGGATCCTCGACCCGCAACGCATACGTGGTGTCGAAACCGGCGCCTGCCCGCATACCGCCGTACGTGATGATCCGACCATGAACCTGGCGATGGCTGCCGAACTCGAGGCCAGTTTCCCCGATGCACACATCCTCTTGCTCGAAAGCGGCGGCGATAATCTGACACTGACGTTCAGCCGGGCACTGGTTGATTTTACGATTTTCGTAATCGATGTGGCCGGTGGTGATAAGATTCCACGCAAACGAGGCCCAGGGCTGGTGCGCGCCGATCTGCTGGTGATCAATAAGGTAGATCTTGCACCATATGTTGGTGCCAGCCTGGAGGTGATGGAACGCGATGCGCGGCTGGTACGCGATGGACGCCCGTTCCTCTTCACAAACTGCCGTAGTGGCGCGGGTGCCGCTGATGTCTGCTCAGCCATCCAGCAGGCGGTATTCACACCGGCAGCCCCATGAGCCGCGCCGGCGGCCATGAGCCAACCCATACAACCGAAGAGTGGCCATCAGGATCCGGCCGACAGCATGGCCGCCTCAATCTGGATCTGGCACCCGTCACAGGTGTCACCCGACCGCTCCTCTGCCAGGCCCATCCGCCATTGCAATTGTCGCGGGTGCGCTACGATATTGCACAGCAACCAGAAATGGCGCATCTGACAATCTTGCACCTTGGCGGTATCCTGGCCGGCGATCGGTACGATTTTCAGGTGACGCTGGCCCCAAAGGCTGCTGCGCAGATCAGCGGGGCGGCCGCAACACAGGTGTATCGTATGCCGGCCGGCGATGCACAGCAGCAGATCCACATCCGTATGGCAGCTGGTAGCCGCCTCAGATGGCTGCCCGGCCCATTGATCCTGGGGAGCGGTGCACGCTTCACCCAGCAGATCCGTATTGAGCTCGCCGATAGTGCACGCCTGGCGTTTCTGGATGTACTGGTGCCGGGCCGGCTGGCGCATGGTGAACTCTATCGGTTTGCCGCCTACCGCCATCGGCTCACCGTGCATGATCCGCACGGCCGACTCTTGTAT
>CALLZL010000173.1 GCA_937859575.1 uncultured Chloroflexota bacterium | reverse complement strand
CTCACGGGCTTGAATTGAGTTATAAAAGTAAATCTCATGGAGATCGCATACACTTTCCCGGGGAACTTGAAAAAATTTCCCGGGAGATCAATCGCCGAAAGGCGGAATTGCAGAGCATTGATGTTGTGACCATTGAGCGCCCTGCCCCCCAACCGACCGGCCTGCTGGCCGAACCGATCCCGCTGGCCGTCGTCTATGAAGATGCCGACCTGGTTGTGATCGATAAACCGGCCGGCATGGTGGTGCATCCGGCACCTGGTCATCCAGCTGGGACACTCGTCAATGCGCTCCTGGCACGCTACCCCGACATGGCCATCGGCAGCGACCTGCGCCCCGGTATTGTGCATCGGCTCGACCGCGACACTTCGGGGTTGCTGGTAGTGGCACGCAACGAACGCATCCTCCATGCGCTCCAGCAACAGCAGCAGGCGCGCACCATGATCAAAATCTACCTGGCACTCGTCGAAGGGTCGTTCAAGGAGCTTGCCGGCACGATTGATGCGCCGATTGCCCGCCACCCGACCGATCGTATTCGCATGGCAGTGGTTGCCAATGGCCGCGAGGCGCGTAGCCACTGGCAGGTACGTGAAGCCTTTGGCGAGTATACCCTGCTCGCTGTACGGCTGGAGACCGGCCGTACCCATCAGATCCGGGTTCATGTTAGTTGGAAGCATCACCCGATCGTGGGTGATCCATTGTATGGGCCACGACGCCCACGCCACACCTTTGGCCTGAAGCGTCAGTTTCTGCATGCCTGGCGGCTCGGCTTTGTCCATCCAACCAGCGGCATGCCGGTTGAATGGCAATCCGAACTGCCCGCCGACCTCCAGGCAGTGCTGACGCGGCTGCGTAGCCGTATTCGCTAACAGGGAGAATAGTATGCGTCCGAAAGTTACAATCGTCGGTGCCGGGTTCGTTGGTTCAACATCGGCACACTGGATCGCCGCCAAAGAGCTGGCCGATATTGTTTTGGTTGATATTGTCGATGGTATCCCACAGGGCAAAGCGCTTGACCTCGCCGAAGCCGCGCCGATTGAAGGGTTCGATCTGCATGTGATCGGCACCAATGATTATGCCGACACTGCCGGTTCGGATGTGATTGTCGTGACCTCCGGCGCGCCGCGCAAACCCGGCATGACCCGCGAAGACCTGATCAAGATCAACGCCAATATCACGCGTGATTGCATCAGCAAGGCGGCCCCTCTTTCGCCCAACGCGGTGATTATTATCGTCAACAACCCGCTCGACACCATGGCCTACCTGGCACGCGAGGTCAGTGGCTTCCCCAAGAATCGCGTCGTTGGCCAGGCCGGTGTGCTCGACAGCGCACGTTATCGCAGTTTTATTGCATGGGAAGCTGGCGTATCGGTGGAAGATGTACAGGCGATGTTGATGGGCGGCCATGGCGACGAAATGGTGCCCCTGCCGCGCTTCACCACCATCGGCGGTATCCCGGTGACCGAATTCATCCCGGCCGATCAGCTCGAAGCGATTGTTGACCGTGCCCGGAAAGGTGGCGGCGAAATCGTCAACCTGCTCAAGACCGGCAGCGCCTATTATGCGCCGAGTGCCGCAACGGTACAGATGGTTGAAGCGGTGCTGCGCGACAAGAAGCGCGTGATCCCGTGTGCGGCGTATCTCGAAGGCGAATATGGCCTGAACGACATCTACTTCGGTGTGCCGGTGGTGCTTGGTGCTGGTGGTGTCGAGAAGATCATCGAACTGCCGCTCAATGCCGACGAACAGGCCCTGGTGCAGAAGAGCGCCGAGGCGGTACGATCGTCGATCGCTGCGCTCAAGTCGATGTAAGGCATGCAAGCAACTGTACGCCATCAGATGCTCGGCGGCGATCGCTTCTATGCAATCGCCCGCTGGGGCGTTGTGTTTCTGCTGATTGCCATCAGCGGCATTCTGACCGACAGCCCGGTCTGGCCGCCATTGCAATCCCTTGAGCCGATCGCGCTGCTCATCTGGGGGTATACGCTCTTCAGCTTGCTCGTCAGTATTGCGCTCTTTGTGCCGCCACTCGGCCCATTGCTGTCGATCGCTTTCGCGGTTGATCTTGCGGTGCTGACGCTGCTGACCTTCTTCAACCGCGATGCACACGATGTGTTGTATCCGCTGTATGTACTGCCGCTGGTTGGGGCGGCATTTCGGCTCAACTCATCGCGTAGCCTGTGGGCCGGCCTGCTCACGGCAGCCGCCTATGTAGCGGCGTTTCTGTTTGCGCGGATCGGCCCCGACAACGGCAGTGTGCCGCGTGATGCGCTCAGCCTGGTAGGGCTGACGCTGCGTGCCGCTATGCTGGTCTTCATCCCATGGATCACCGGCTCGCTCGCCGAGCGCTGGAGCGCCTCGAACCGCCAGAGTGTCGCACTGGCCGAGCAGAAGACGCAGCAGGCCTATACCGAAGCACAGGCCTATCGTGATCAGATGCGCGCGCTCTACGAAGTAGCCTATGCACTGGCCACCACCACCAACTACCAGAATGTCTTGAATGTCGCCCTGCTCGAAAGCCGCAAGCTGGTGCCGCACCGCTGTGCCGTTGTGCTGCTCTCGACCGGCGAGCCGGATGAACTGTTCGTCGCTGCATCGAACGGTCTTTCGGAGAGCGGCCAGGTGGCGCGGTTACAGGTCGGTGGCGGCCGGATCGGCACGGCACTCTATTCGGCCGAGCCGATCATGGTCGAAGCCATCGGCGAAGATCCGGAAGTCGAGCCGCTGGCCGAGATCCGTGCCTGCCGTTCGGCCTGCCTGGTGCCGTTACGTTCGGGCATCAACACCTACGGGCTGATGCTGTTTGCCGCCGAGCACGAGCGCGCCTTCAGCGAGGAGCAGCTCGGCAAACTGGCCACACTTGCTTCGTATGCGCTGGTGGCGCTCCAGAATGCGCAGCTGATCTTTGATCTGCGCCAGGAACGCACCAAGCTGCTCTCGAAGGAAGAGGAAGTGCGCCATCAACTGGCACGCGATCTGCACGATGGGCCGGCACAGGCGCTGGCGGCGATCACCATGAATATCGAGTTCATCAAGCGCCTGCTCGATCGCGATCCGGCACGTGTCATCCCCGAACTCGACAAACTCGGTGCGCTTTCGAAACGCACCACCCACGAAGTGCGCACCATGCTGTTCGAACTGCGCCCACTGGCCCTCGAAACCCAGGGTCTCGATATTACGCTGCGCCAGTATCTCGAACGTTTTCAAGACAACAACACCAATATTGTGCTGGATACCGGCAATGTCGATGTGGCATTCGATACCAAGACCGAAGGCGGGTTGTTCAATATTATTCAGGAAGCGATCAACAACGCACTCAAGCATGCCCGCGCCAAACATATCTGGGTGCGGCTCAACCAGACGGCAACCACCCTTGAGGTGACGATCCAGGATGATGGGGTTGGCTTTGATCTGCAGAAGGTCAAGGAGTCATATGAAAAGCGCGGTTCGTTCGGGCTGCTCAATATCGATGAACGTGCCTCGTTGATCGGCGGAAAAGCCGAAATGTCTTCTGCCCCCGGCGAAGGAACGATTGTCCGGGTTATGTTACCACTCGAAGGGTGATTCACACCCATGCAGAACCCTTTTCTTGCACCAACACGCATTCGTGCCGCGCTTCGTTCGCTCGAACTACGCCCGACGCGTGGCATGGGGCAGAACTTCCTCACCGATGCGGCCGCCCTGGCGGCGATTGTGGCTGCCGGCGCACCCGCGGCCCCTGATACGGTGGTGGAGGTCGGCCCGGGGCTGGGTGTGCTGAGGTGGGAACTGGTGCAGCGGGCGGGGCGGGTTGGGGCGGTCGAGCTCGATCGGCGGCTGGCCGAACGGTTGCGTGATGAGTTTGCCGCCATAACCAGGCTGGCGATTATCGAGGGGGATATTCTCGATCTGCCGCCCGAGGTGCTCCTCGGTGGATCCGGCCAGATTCCGCCCTACAAAGTGATCGCCAACCTGCCATATGCGATCACCTCACCGGTGTTGCGGCACTTCCTCGAAAGCCGCTACCCACCCGAGGTGATGGTCGTGCTGGTGCAGCGTGAAGTCGCCGAACGAAACGCCGCCGCGCCGGGCGATATGAGCGTGCTGGCGCATGCGATCCAGATCTACGCCGAACCCGAGATCGTCGGCCGGGTGGCCGCCGAATCATTCATCCCGGCGCCGGCGGTCGAATCGGCGATCCTGCGCTTGCGGCGGCGGGTCGTGCCGGTCGTTGACCCGGCGGAGGTTGCCGGGCTGATGCGTGTCATCAAAGCCGGGTTTCTGCATGCGCGCAAACAACTTGGCAATGGATTGCCGGCCGGGTTGGCGGCCATGGGGCAGCGCATCGAACGGCCATCCGTACTGGCAGCACTTGCAACCGCCGGTGTCGGTGCCAGCCGCCGCGCCGAAACCCTTGCACTTAGCGAATGGCAGGCGGTCGCGGCAGCCCTCGCGGCGGCCGATACCGCACTGCCCCAATAAACAGACGCTCAGGTTCGCTGGCCGACATACCAGCTTTACCCACGCATGGGCAGCGAATACATATCAGGAGAATCTTGTATGACACCCACAATGGACGCACTCGTCTGGATGGCGCCACGGGTTATGCAACTGGAGCGCGTAGCGATCCCGCAGCCGGCTGCCGGCGAGGTGCTCATCGCGGTTGGTGCGGTCGGGATCTGTGGTTCGGAATTGAGCGGCTATCTCGGCCAGAGCAGTATTCGGGTGCCGCCGCTGGTCATGGGGCACGAAGCCGCCGGGCGGGTTGTCCAGGCCGGCGATACACCGCTTGCCGACGGCACGACGGTCGGTGTCGGGCAGCGGGTCGCCTTCAACCCGCTGATCGTCTGCGGCACCTGTGATTGCTGCCGCCGTGGGCAGAGCAATATCTGCCGCAACCGACGCCTGATCGGCGCGCATGCGCCGGGAGCCTTCGCCGCGTATGTGGCAGTGCCGGCCGGCCAGTGTTACCCGCTGCGCGATGGGATCTCGGATGTTGCCGGATCGCTTACCGAGCCGCTGGCGTGTGGTGTGCGGGCGGTACGGCTGGCAGCACCGGCCGAGCGCCTGCTCATCCTGGGGGCCGGGCCGATCGGGTTATGCTGCCTGGTCGCGGCACGTGCCGCCGGTATCGAACAGATCACGATCACCGATATTGCCGAGCAGCGGCTGGCGGTGGCACGCGCATGGGGTGCGACGGCGACCATCAACACCCGCGAGGCCGACCTGCCTGCCGCTACAGAAACCCTGGCACCCGGCGGTTTCGACGCGGTGATCGATGCAGTTGGTGCCGCAGCAACCCGGACGCAGGCGCTCCAGGCCGCTGTTCCCGGCGGGCGGGCGGTGTTCCTCGGCCTGCATGATGAACATACCAGTATTCATGCCAACTACCTGGTGCGCCAGGAGATCGCCATCCTCGGCAGTTTTGCCTATACGGCGGCTGATTTTAGCCGTGCCTTCGAGCTGATCAGCCATGAGGCCATCCGCGCCACTGCCGACTGGCTCGAAGAGCGGCCGCTCGCCGCCGGGCCGGAATCGTTCGAAGAGCTACTGGCCGGCCGCGCCGGTGCCACCAAGATCGTGCTGCGGGTGTAGAGAGGAACGCTCATGACCGAAACCTTCCGCGAGATCTACTGGAATGTCGGCGAAACGCTCGGCTCGCTGACGGTGTACCTCTCGGCACTGCTGGCGCTGGCGGTGCTCACATGGGGTGTGCTGCGCGATGTGTCGCGCTGGCGGCGCGGCCGCCCCGATGCACGGATCGACCGGCTCGGTGCGCGGTTGGCCGAGGCGCTCAGCCAGGTATTCGGCCAGAAGAAGGTGCTGAAAGATCGCCGGCCGGGCACCATGCATGCCCTGGTCTTCTTCGGCTTCCTGGCCCTGTTTATCGGCACCGACATTATCGCCGTCGAAGAGGATTTTACCATTCCGCTCTTCGGTGCCGATGCCGGCAAGATCCTGGTTGGTGAGTTCTACAAAACATACGAACTGGTGCTCGATTTCATGGGGCTGGTCTTCCTGACTGGCCTGATCTGGATGGCGCTACGCCGCTATGGCACCCGCCCCGATCGCTTGCATAACCGCCGCACCGATGCATGGGCGCTGGCGGTGCTGATCTATATCACCATCAGTGGCTACCTGATCGAAGGGTTGCGTATCGCCAATCAGACGATCGGCGGCGTGGCGGTGTACACCCAGGAATGGGCCTCGCGGGCGTTCGTCGGCTATGGGCTGGCGACGGTTTTTCGCGCCATCGGCCTCGGCGAAAGCGGCGGCGAGATGAACGGCATCGCCAATGGGCTGCACCTCTTCTTCTGGTTCTCGCATGCCCTGCTGTCGTTTGCCTTTATCGCCTCGATTCCATTCGCCAAACTCCAGCACATGTTCTATACCCCGCTCAACACCTTCTTCCGCGATACCGGGCCGAAAGGCGCGCTCAACCCGATCCCGCAGCTCGAAGCCGAGATCGAACGCGACGAGCCGCAGCTGGGGGTTGCGACCCTGGCCGATTTTACATGGAAACAGCGACTCGACTTCGATTCGTGTATGTCGTGCGGCCGTTGCCAGTCGAAATGCCCGGCTTACGCATCAGGATCCGAGCTCTCACCGAAATTCCTGATCACCAAAATGGCCAACCTCATGCGCGGCGAACCGATCACCATGCGCGACGGTACCCTGCTGCGGGTGGCGCAGAGTATCGACCCTAACCCGCTGGCGGCGCTCAGCCGTGGTGGCAATGGCGCGGGGGTGCAGCTGATCGAGGGTCATGCCGAGACGATTCCGCTGGTGGCCGAAGGGTTGTTCAGCGAGAACGAACTCTGGAGCTGTACAACATGCCGCGCCTGTGTCGAGGAGTGCCCGGCGATGATCGAACACGTCGATATGATTGTCGATCTGCGCCGCAACCTGACGATGATCCAGAGCGAAGTGCCGAGCGGCGTCAAGCGGGTGCTCGAAGGAATCGAGCGCACCGGCAACCCCTGGCGGCTGCCGGCACGCGATCGTACCGCATGGGCCGCCGGGCTGGGTGTGCCGACTCTCGCCGAGCGCGGGCATGTCGATGTGCTGTACTGGGTTGGTTGCGCCCCAAGCTACGACGAACGCTCACGGCGCGTGGCCCGCAGTATGGTCGAACTCATGCAGCGGGCCGGTATCGATTTCGCCATCCTGGGTGATGAAGAGACCTGTACCGGCGATCCGGCCCGCCGCATGGGTGAAGAGTTGCTCTTCCAACAGCAGGCTCAGACCAATATCGAAACCATGAACCAGTATACCTTCAAGCGGGTTGTTACAACCTGTGCCCACTGTTTCAACACCATCCGCAACGAATACCCCCAGCTTGGCGGGCGTGCCGGTGTCGATTACGAGGTCATTCATCACACCCAGTTGCTGGCCGAGCTGGTGGCAAGCGGCAAACTCACCCCCAGCGAACCGGTGAACGAGAAGGTCGCCTACCACGACCCCTGCTATATCGGCAGGTATAACGATGTCTACGATGAGCCACGCGACATGCTGCGTGCCATTCCCGGCCTTGAGCTCGTCGAAGCACCCGAACTCAACCGCGAGCGGGCCATGTGCTGTGGCGGCGGCGGTGGGAATGTCTGGAATGAG
>CALLZL010000172.1 GCA_937859575.1 uncultured Chloroflexota bacterium | reverse complement strand
CGTACTGCTCGGCCGGGGCATACCCGGCCGAACCCATCGCAACCGTATCCTTCTTCTGGTGTTTTTTATGCGTCCGTGCAACGCCAAAATCGATCAGCTTGAGCACGCCCTCGGGGGTTGCCATGATATTCGAAGGCTTCAGATCACGATAGATGATCGGTGGTTGGCGCGTATGCAGGTAATGCAGCACACGGGCGATCTGGATGCCATAGTTGATAGCCGTCTGTTCGAGCAGCGGTGCATTGGCGGCATGCATCGTATCTTCGAGGGTGCTGCCGGGCACAAATTCCATCACCAATACCGGCCGACCCTGGTGATCGAACAGATCGGCAACCACCGGCAACGCCGGATGGCTCAACTGACGCAACAACTCGGCCTCTTGCAAGAAGAGCCGCCGGTTCTCTTCGAGCTCAGGCGCAGGTAATTCATCCTGCGGCCGCATCTCTTTCAGCGCCCAGATCGTACCATCGGCGAGGCGTAGTGCCCGATAGACGGCACCCATACCACCACGGCCGATCAGCGCGAGGATACGATATTCAGCAATCTGACCCCGGAGGACGGCACCGGGGGCAAGCAGTTCGACATGGATCACAGCGCACCGCATGGGTACAATCGCGACGCCGCAAACAGGCCGCATGGGCGCACGATAACGTATGGTAATGCAGATTGTAACATATTCCCTCTCACCTGAACCATCGCCGGCCCAGTTCATCGAAAAAACCTTCGCGGCGCAGGGTGTCGAGCACTCGGTTGATCTCGGCGTGCAACTGAAATGCATCGGGGGCAACCGCCAGCACATATGGTTCGAGTGTTAGTGCAGTAGCGATCTGTAATTCCGGTGCGGCGGCAAGCTCGGTCAGCGCGGCTGCATGATCGATGATCACAGCATCCAGCTCGGCGCGGCGCAGTGCAGCAATCACTTCGGCCGGCGTGTCGCGATCGGCAATCAGTTTGAACGAAAAACCATCCGCCAGCAGCCGGCGTGCGTAGGTATCAGCATCCGACCCGAGAGGCACACCGACGGCCCGACCATCGAGCTGATCGATCTGGTTAATTGGCGAACCCTGCGGCACAACCAGCACCTGACCAGCATTGAAATAAAAGCTCGAGAAACGGGCACGCCAACCCTGTTCGGGCGCATACGGCAATGCTGAAGCCGCCATGTCGGCACGCCGCGCCGCAAGGTCGTCGTAGATTGAATCGAGACCGCTCGGCACAAATTCAACCTGCAAGCCAAGGCGCGTTGCAACTTCGCGGGCCAGCTCGATATCATAGCCAATCGGTTGATTATCGACGATACCGGAAAACGGCAGAAAACCAAAATCGACCGCCACGCGGAGCGTACCGCGCTGACGGGCCGCCGCCAGCACCGGATCCAGGCCCTGGCCGGCAACACTTGCGCCCGACTGCGTGCCGAATGCCAGTGCAAGATATGTGCAGATCACAAAAAGCGCTGCCCGGTCGAGCGGCCGCAAACGAACAATATACCGCGTTACAACAAGGTAAAATGCTCTCATCTGATGCTCATCCACGCTCCTTGATCAGGTTGGAGCGTTCAAGTATACTTTAGCAAGAGCAAAGTGACCGAAAGTTGCCGGCGACAGCATGATCCAGCGGTAGCTTTGCCGAATCCTCAGATACAAGGCGGTGATGATGCAACACCCCAGTGAAAAGCCACCCCAGAGCCAGGCCGTCTATCAACAGCCGTATGGGCAACCGGCAACCGCGGTACGGCCGGGTCTTCTTTTGCTGGCAACCCGTATGATCCGCCTGATCATACGACGCCTGCTTTACCTGACGCTGATTATCACACGGGTGTTGCGCCCACACGCCGGGATGGTCATTCTTGGCCTGGTTTCACTTGTGATCATCAGCTGGATGGGGTTTCAGCTATGGGGGCCACAGCCCGGCGAACCAAACTTTGCCCGTTCTGCCTCAATCGCACCGGCCGTAGCAATCGAAAATTACCTCGAAGGCCGTAAGTCGTACAATGCCGAAATGATGTGGGATGCCTTCAGCACCAGCTATCAGACGGCGCTGCTGAACCTGGGAGCTTCAAAGGCTACGCTCCAATCACAGGCCGACAACGAACGCTCGGCAGGGCTCAACTATGGTCGCGCACAGTATAGTGGCGGCGTGGCACCCCAGAGCGGCGGGAGCATGTACTTCTACTCGATCGATCTTTCGCTCCAGCAACAGCAGATCACCGTGCCTATCATCTTTACCGCCAATGCCGACGGCAAGATTGAAGATATTCTATCACCGCTCAGCCGCGTGAGCAGTAGCAGCAGGTAAGACGGAGAGAAACATGGCAATTGAACCGTATCGCCCGCAGCAGCCACAGTATCGAGATGAACTTGATCGTGAGCTTGATCAGAAGATCGACCAGGCGTTTTATCGCTGGCCATGGAAAGTACGCCGCTTGATCTGGCGTACATTTCTTGTCTTGGGCGCCATCTGGCTACTGTCGAAGATCCTGCCGGCGGCTGGTTCATTCCTGTTTACTTCCGATATGGGTGCCGTGATCATGCAGGTGCTGGTCATGGGTTCGTATCTCTTCTTTTTCATCGGCTTTCAGTTCTTCCTCATGTTCTACTTCATGGGGCGAACACGGATCTACTGGCTCAAACCGGGCGAAACCGGGATCAGTTTCAAGGATTACAAGGGCAACCCCGAAGTGCTGGAAGCGGCAAGCCGGATCGTGACACTGCTCAAGGGCGCAAAAGAGTTTAAAGATATGGGCGGTGAGGTGACTCGTGGCGTGCTGCTCGTCGGCCCACCGGGAACCGGTAAGAGCTACATGGCGCAGGCGATCTCGACGGAAGCCGGCGTGCCGTTCGGCTATCTGAGTGCACCATCACTGACATCAGCCTGGATGGGGATGGGCAACATGAAGGTCATGCTGCTCTATCGCAAGGCGCGCAAGCTGGCACGCGAATATGGAGCCTGTGTACTCTTCATCGACGAAATTGATGCGATTGGGATGGCACGTAGTTCGAACATGGCCGGCGCGAAGGTTGGCTATGAAGGGCATGGCACCGATCAGACCGGTGGGTTGCGCAGTATGATGATGGGGATGGGCGGCGGTGCCGGCAGCGGCTTGCTCAATGAATTGCTGATACAAATGGATCCGCCGCCGCACGAGCAGTCGTTCGTCGGTAAGATCATGCGCTTCTTCGGCCTGCGCAACAAGAAGAAAGCCGAAATGCCACCGGTGCTGACCATGGGTGCTACCAACCTCTCCGAAACGCTTGATGCCGCGCTGCTGCGGCCGGGGCGCTTCGACCGCAAGATCGCCGTCGATCTGCCGGATGCCGACGGGCGCAAAGAGATTATTGAGTACTATCTGGCTAAGGTGAAACACGAGCCAATGCCGATGGATCGCATGATGTCGGATACGATTGGCTATACGCCGGTGGCCGTGAAATTCGTTATTAACGAAGCGGTCATCCATGCCCATTTCGATGGGCGTAAGGCGATCAACTACTGGGTTTTCACGCTTGCTGGTGAAATGCACGAGGGGGGTGAGCGCCAGCCGGTCCGCATCATGAGTTCCGAGGCCCGCCGGCGGATCGCCTACCACGAGGCCGGCCATGCCTATGCGATGGTCAAGCTCTACAAACCCGATAAAGCACGGCTCAACAAAGTCACGATCATTCGCCACGGCGGCGCCCTGGGTATGGCGGCACCCAAGCCGGTGGAAGAGACCTATACCTCGACTAAGGAAGAACAGCTGGTTGATATTCAAGTATCGTTGGCCAGCCGTGCCGCCGAAGAGATCTTCCTGAATGTGCAGATGACCGGTGTGACCGGCGATCTGCGCCAGGCGACGATCCGGGCGGCACTGATTGTCGGGGCGTTCGGCATGGATAACAGCTTTGTCTCGTACTTGCCGATGGGGTACGATGGATTGCTGCGCGCAGCCGCCGGTGGCGAGCTGAAGACACGTGTCGATCGCATTTTGAACGAGGAGTATGCCAAGGTCAAGGCATTGATCGACAATAACAAGGAAGCTGTGATTGCCATTGCCGAGGCGCTTATTCTGCGCAACGAACTGACCGATATCGATGTCAACGAGATCCTGGCGCGGGTCGAGGCCGAACATCCATTTGTCAGCGAGAGCGAGGCTAAGATCCAGCAGCAGCCGTTTGGCTTCGGCACGGCACGTGCCCTGCCCGAACCGACGACTATCAGCCGACGCCGCAGCGCCGATACGCCGCAGCGCCCCGAGAGTGCGCCAGTACCAAGCGCACAAAAACCAATCGCAGAACAGCCGGGCGAAGAATCACGCTGACACTCACGCTTGCCTTACCACCCGCGTTCTGGTCGACCAGAATGCGGGTGGTTTTTGTTGTGTGCCAGACGAGTTCCTATTCCATGGCGGGCGATCTGGATTACATCTCAAGCCCTATTGAAATTGTGAATTGTTTCACGTATAATACTGCATAAGCAACTCGACGCACGGGCAAGCGAGGCACCGGCGGGTTGTGGTGATGTAGCCGGCGTAACCAGCGACGGCAGGAGGCCTAGCAATGGCAAATCTCACGACGCACGATACGGCACTGGCCGAGCAGACCGAATATATTGTGGCACCGGCCACCCATGATCCTTCGCGACCGCCACGGGTGGTGGTCATAGGTGCCGGTTTTGGCGGGCTCAGTGCGACACAGGCACTAGCACGCGCCGGGGCTGATGTTTTATTGATCAACCGCAACAACTACCATGGGTTCTGGCCATTGCTCTACCAGGTTGCCACTGCCGGGCTCGAACCCGAATCGATCGCGTACCCGGTCCGTGCGATCTTGCGGCAACACAACAATGCCGCCTTCCAGATGGCGGAAGTGACCGGGATCGATTTTGAAGCACGCCTGGTACTGACGGATGGTGATCCGATTGCGTACGATTACCTGGTGATTGCCGCGGGCAGCACCAGCAATTTCTTTGGCAACGATACACTGGCAAAGCAGACATTCGGCTTGAAGGATCTGCCCGAAGCGGCGCGCTTGCGCAATCATGTGTTGCGTTCATTCGAGCAGGCCGCACGCGAGCCTGATGCCCACCGCCGTGCCGCCCTGATGACCTTTGTCGTCGTCGGCGGTGGGCCGACCGGGGTCGAACTGGCCGGGGCATTCGCCGAGTTGATCCGCGATGTGCTGCGCAAGGATTACCCGAAGCTCGACATGCGCGAAGCGCGAGTATTGCTCATTGAAGCCGGTAGTAGTATCCTGGCAACCTTTCCCGAACGATTACAACGCGCGGCACGGCGCAAGCTTGATCGCATGGGGGTTGATGTACAAACCGAGGTGGCCGTTGCGAGTGTAGTTGGTGATCAGGTGCTGCTGAAAGGTGGCAGCAGCCTGGCGGCAGCCACAGTGGTGTGGGCGGCCGGTGTGCGGGCGAACGAACTTGCCGATGATCTCGGAGTCGAGCAGGCGCGTGGCGGGCGCGTGAAGATCACACCGACCCTCAACCTGGCCGAGCGGCCGGAAGTGTTTGTGATTGGCGACATGGCGTATCTCGAAGGGTATCGGCCAGGGGTTGCATACCCGATGGTCGCGCCGGTCGCGATCCAGATGGGAACCCAGGCAGCGCACAATATCCTGGCGCTGATACGCAACCAGCCGCTCCGCGAATTTCGCTACTTCGACAAAGGGCAAATGGCGACAATCGGGCGGCGCGCAGCGGTACTCGACGCCTTCGGCATTCGGCTCACCGGCTTTATTGCCTGGCTCGGCTGGCTGATCGTACACCTGCTCGAACTGATCGGCTTCCGCAACCGGCTGGTTGTGCTCATGAACTGGGCATACAACTACCTGACCTATGACCGTGGCGTACGGCTGATCATTGATGATCAGCCACCACCGCCGAAATAGCGGTTCGGGTATTACAAGCTGGGCAAAACGTATCCGGGTGTGTTGTGGAATGCAACTGCGCCCATGGCACACCCGGAGCATTGACGAGCCTAGCGGTGCGTGCTACGATTCCCCTGCCCGAACGGGTACGGCTTCCGCCAGAAACAAACGACTATGCCGCCACAACCGCTCATCAGGGCTAGCCATATCATCGCCGCCGTCTGTTTCGTGGCCGGGGCGATTATCCTGTGGCGAAGCTTTATCGCACCACCGCCCTCGCTTGAGTCGCTCCAACCGACACCAGTTGTGACACTGGTGCTTCCGCCGATTGCACGGCCGGATCGTACCGACCCGACACCCGGCAGTGTAGCTGTCGGCGACGATATGCCGCTGCCCACCACACTCGTGGAGGTGATAACCACCAGCACGGCGATTGTGGAAGAACCGGGTGATTCGGCGGCCTATCCGGCACCGGTGGCACCATCACCAACCCCAACCTCGGCTGTTGTGGCGATGACGCCGACCAGCACACCGGCAGCGGTTCCGGATGTAACGCCATCGACCGATACTGCTGCAACCACTACCGCGAACACAGCACCACCGGCAACCAGCGCGCCGACTGATACCGGTATCACCCCAACCATTGAAGCACGCGATCCGCCGCCGGTACCGGCAACCAGCGTGCCTATTCCGACGATCCCCGGCAGCCAGGATGTACAGATTACCCTCCGCGTCGAGAGTAGCGCACCAGCGATCCAGATCTACTACACAATCGACCAGGTCGAGACCATCCTGAGTCAGCCACGGCTCCCATGGTCGATCACGATCACGGTACCACTCGGCACGCTTCTCGAAGTAATCGCCGAGAACTTGGGCGAGACGGGCAGTGTGAGCTGTGCCATCGAGGCCAGTGCTATTGGTGCTACTCTGATCAGCAGCAGTATCGAAGAACCGCGTGGCGTGGCTCAATGCCAGGTGCTGCTGGAGTAGCCCACACCTATTCGGTCAGTGCGGATGTCAGCAAATGGCGTGCCGCCCAACGTGCCGTGTCGCACGCGGCATCGGGATCGAGTTCGGCAATATCACGCAGCACGACAATCGTTTCGATTCCCATGCAGAGTGCAAGTGCAGCCACCAGCCGCCGGTATGTCGTCGTATCAAGCTGATCGGCAATCGGTTGTAACACCTGCTCGGCCCAGCGCAGGCGTCGTGCGCCACGGCGCTGTGGTGGTGACCCATTGGCGGCGGCATCAACAGGTTCCAGACTCAGGCGCAAGAGCGCCCGAAAAGCCGTTTCGTGCGCCAGCACATACCGCATGACTGTCTCGACCACACGATCGATCCGTTCAACCGGATCATTCCCCTGAGTTGCCAGAAGCGCGGTAATATCGGGCACGACCAGATCTAGCGCAGCTTCGGCCAAGAGCAGATCCTGGCGCGGAAAGTAGCGGTAAGCTGTGGCGCGGGATACCACCGCCGCATCAGCCACCTCGGCGACGGTCGGTGTCTTGCCGGCACTCAGCAGTTGGGCGGCGGCCCGCAGAATCGTGCTGCGTGTCCGGCGTTTCTGGTTGACGCGCCCCTGATCGAGCTCTTTCATAGTGTGCTCTTCTCACCTCTGCGTTCTGCGGCCCACTGCGAAACGAATGCAATGCTTAGCGCCCCTGGAGCGGCGGGGAACACCAACGGCCGGCAAAAATCGACCGGTTATCGTCAGCCAGCTAGCACGCGCACTGCATGAAGAGGTTC
>CALLZL010000171.1 GCA_937859575.1 uncultured Chloroflexota bacterium | reverse complement strand
ACCACCGAGATCTACACTCTTTCCCTACACGACGCTCTTCCGATCTCCCCTACCGCCTGGGTGTATGGCTCACCGGCCGCATCAACCACCAGAGTCGAAACAAGTGCGGGTTCGGCAGTATTGATATTCACCATGATTGCCGAGCGAGCGCCGTCAAAGCTCAGCACCGGCATACCGCCGATTGCCACACCGGCCGGGCTCATGGTCACAAGCACCACCGGGCGGCCGGTATCATCGGCCTGGACAATCACCGCTTCGGTGGCAGTGCCGATATAGCCGGTATAACTACGCTGGCCGAAGGTTGGGCCGGGGGCGATACCGGCCGGTTTGTAGGCCACTACATCCGGCCGACCATCGCGGTTCAGATCGCCGCTAAAGGCAATGGTCCATTCCGGGCCAACCAGGCCGGCCGCCGCCGGGGCGGTTGTCGGTGCCGCCGGTACAGACGTCGGTACCGATGTCGGTGCGGCGGGGGGTGCGCCGGGGGCGGGGTAGCCGGCTTCAGCCGGTTCGGGGTACCCCATGACTGCCGGGCCGCTCCGCAGTTCAGGGGTTGCTTCCTGCGGATCGGTTCCACCACATGCCGCCAACGTAAGCCAGGCCACCAGCCATATCAGCGGGGCCAGCCGTTGTGTACGAGTGATCTTCATCCAAGCCCCTTCCGCATCAGAATCGCATACGCGCCATTGCTGCGTTCCCGCTATGTTGCTCGTATCATACCACAGGCATGTCGGTGGGCGGCAAAGCCACCGGGTTGTGGCAGGGTGTATGCGTTCTGTTCCAATGCGTGGTCGTACGCTTGCCATGACATCCGCGCCAGCAGACAATCCGGCCTCCTCCCGCTACGCGGAGAGCTGCGTCGTGCCGGCGGCGATCAGCATGACACCTGACCATCACGAGAACGCACATACCCTGCAGCTGTGATCAGCCGTCTACCAGGGCGGGCGAAATTCCTGTACAATAGCGAGGAGCTTGCAGCGTCGGAGGCTAATCATACGAGTTTAGTGCGTCTCTGTGCTGATAGCGACGCCAACCGCTCGGGGAGGGCGTATGTCTGATTTTCTCCAGTTGATCCTCGTACTTGCGATCATCATCAGTGCCTCGAAGTTGGCCGGTCTTGTGAGTTCGCGCCTTGGTCAGCCGGCAGTACTGGGCGAGCTGCTCGCCGGTGTATTGCTCGGCCCGTCGCTGCTCAACCTGCTGCATCTGCCGATCTTCACCAGCACACATCTTGAAGAGACGGTTCTCGAGTTGGCGGAACTCGGCGTGATCATGCTGATGTTTATTGCCGGCCTAGAGATCGAAGTTGATGAACTGCTGCGTGCCGGTAAGATAGCAACCTTTGCCGGGACGCTCGGGGTCGTCACACCACTCTTACTAGGTGCCGGCCTGGCATTGGGCTTCGGTTACGGCTGGGAGACGGCGATCTTCATCGGGATTCTCATGGCGGCGACCAGTGTCAGCATCTCAGCCCAAACCTTGATCGAACTGAACAAGTTACGAACCCGTGTCGGGGTGGCACTGCTCGGTGCGGCCGTTTTCGATGATGTGCTGGTGATTCTGGTGCTCTCGCTCTTCATCGCATTTGCTGCCGGTGTCGGTGGTGTGGGCGACATCATCTTCACGATTGTACGGATCGGCCTGTTTATTGCGGTTGCACTATTCGTCGGGCTGCGCTTCATCCCCTGGCTGACGAGCCGGGTTGCACGCTGGCCGATCAGCCAGCCGGTGCTGACGACGGCGATTGTCAGTACGCTCCTGCTGGCATGGTCGGCTGAATATATCGGCACAGTTGCGGCGATCACCGGTGCATTTCTGTCGGGGATTCTGTTTGGCCGCACCACACAGCACGAAGAAGTCAGTCGTGGTGTGCAGGGGATCGCCTATGGGTTTCTGGTGCCGATCTTTTTCGTAAGCATCGGGTTGCGCACCAATGCCGGGCTGCTGGCAAGCGGTGTGCTACTGTTTACGGTTCTGATCTGCATTGCAGCAGTGATCTCCAAGGTTGTCGGCTGTGGGATTGGTGCCCGAGCCGGTGGGCTCAGCAACCGCGAGTCGCTGCAACTTGGCATCGGTATGATGTCGCGTGGCGAAGTTGGCTTGATCGTCGCGACGGTTGGCATTTCGGCCGGAGTGATCGGCGAAGAGATCTTTGCCGTCACGGTGGTGATGGTGCTTGTCACAACGTTGCTGACACCGATTCTGTTGCGCTTGGCATTCCGCGAACGACCCAGGCCGGTTGCCGAACAGCCGGCAAAGACATGAATTGGTTCACGATACGAAGGGGGGACGTGCATGTACCAGATGGTAGTGCTGGTATTAGCCAGGCCCGAGCAGTTGCAGCAGATCGCCGATGCCTGGCGTGATGCCGGTGTTTCGGGTATGACGGTACTGCATTCGGTAGGAATGGAGGGGTTGCGCAAGCATCCGACCCGTGATGATGTGCCGCTCTTCCCTTCGATGCGCGATCTGCTCGAACTCGATGAGCTGCATCATCGAACGATCTTCACCCTTGCGGAAGATGACGCATTGATTGATCGGCTGATCGCTGCAACCGAGCAGATCATCGGCCCGATGGCCAATGGCAACAATGGGATCCTGTTTACAGTACCAATCGGGCGTATCCGTGGGCTCCCGAGGCGTAGCTGAGGTGGATGCATTGCGCGCCAGCCAGCCGGGCATCGGGCTGGCCGAGGCCGGGATCGCCTGGGAGCGGGCACAGCGTGCTCGCCGCCGACCACTGGCCGCCAACACCATCGCATCGTATACCGATGCCTGGCGCTCGTTTTGCAGCTGGGCCGAGCGTAGCGGTCGGCACACGAGTGCCGAGATTCAGCCGACCGACCTGGCGCGCTGGATCGACTCGCTGAGTAGCATGGCCGACCGTACACTGCAAACATACAGCCATGGCGTGCTGGCGATCTGCAAATACCTCGCCGATCAGGGCATGCTTGGCTCTGATATGTCGCTGCTGCGCATGCACCTGCACGATGCGTTGCCGCGTATGCCGGCCGGCCGCGCCCCCGATGTACCGGATCTGCGCCGGTTGGTGACCTTTTACGATACCGAATTACCCGGCGGCGACCCCGGCAGCCGCCAGGAACGCGATCGTCTTTCGGGGTTGCGCAACGCTGCACTGCTGCACTTGCTCTTCTCGACGGGTGCGCGCATCTCGGAACTACTCGCCCTTGATGTGTATGCCATTCGTACCGATGACGGCCGGATCAGCGGGCAAGTGCCGGTGCTGGGGAAGGGTGAGCGGCGGCGGGTTGTCTTCATCCGGCAGCATGCGCAACGGGCACTCGAACGCTATCTGGCACTGCGGCGGACAATCTTCCCCAAAGCGGCGGCACTCTTTATTTCGCATGGGCCGCGCAATGCCGGGGCGCGCCTGAACCGTATCACAGCCTGGAAGATTGTGACAGATGCCGCCTATACCCTGGCCGATCGGATCGAGGCCGATGGCCGGCCGCGCGAAGCACGCCAGTTGCGCGAAACCACCCCCCACACGTTTCGCCACTTCGTCGCCACCTGGCTGCTCAACGAAGGCGCCCAGCTCTCGGAGGTTTCGGCCATCCTGGGGCATGCCAATACCCGTATTACCGAGCAATACTATGCACGCCACCACGACGACCGGCTACGCGAGCTGCACGATCAGTTTGCGCCTGATCCGGGCGGCGAATAGAGATATGGTATACTCGCGCCGCAGCTACGGAACGACCATCGATCACGCGACCACACAGCCAACAACAACCACATCCTGGCGCATCTTCGGCAAACGAATAAGTAAGGAGTGAATACATGCGGATCCTCGTTCTCGGAGGCGATGGGTATCTGGGATGGCCGACAGCCCTGCACCTCTCACAGCGCGGCCATGATGTGGCTGTGCTCGATAATTTTGCGCGCCGTGCCTGGGATCACGAGCTAGGTGCCCATAGCCTGACGCCGATCCGCTCGCTGCATGAGCGTGTTGCCGCCTGGCACGACATCACGGGCCGTACGATCGGCATGTATATTGGCGATCTGTGCGATGCCATGTTTCTTGAATCGGTGATCCAGGAGTATCGCCCGGAAGCGGTGGTTCATTTTGGCGAACAGCGAAGTGCGCCATATTCGATGATCGACCGGCGGCATGCCGTCTTCACCCAGCAGAACAATATCGTCGGTACGCTTAATCTGCTCTATGCGCTTGCCGAACACGCCCCCGACTGCCATCTCGTCAAGCTTGGCACGATGGGCGAGTATGGCACGCCGAATATCGATATCGAAGAGGGGTATATTACCATTCAGCATAAAGGGCGCAGCGATACCTTGCCCTACCCGAAGCAACCGGGCAGCTGGTATCACGCCAGTAAGGTTCACGATAGCACCAATATGCTGCTGGCATGCCGAATCTGGGGTTTGCGCGCGACCGATCTCAACCAGGGTGTTGTGTATGGCGTGGCAACCCCGGAAACTCAGCTCGATGAGCGGCTCTGCACGCGCTTCGACTACGATGGCGTCTTCGGAACGGCGCTCAACCGCTTTCTGGTGCAGGCTGTTGCCGGCACCCCGCTGACTGTCTATGGGAAGGGTGGTCAGACGCGCGGCTTCCTCGATATACGCGATACACTGGCGTGTGTCGAACTGGCGATCCTGAATCCGGCCGAGCGCGGCGAACTGCGGGTCTTCAACCAGTTCACCGAGCAGTTTAATGTCGCCGGATTGGCCGAAGCCGTGCGTGAAGCGGCACTGGCGTTCGGGCTGCAACCACAGATCGATCACCTGCCGAATCCGCGAGTCGAAAAAGAAGAACACTACTATCATGCCGCCAATACACGCCTGCTCGATCTCGGCCTGCAGCCGCATTACCTGAGCGAAACGCTCCTTGAAACGGTTATGCAGATCGTGATGGATCACCGGAGCGCTATTCGCCACGAGCTGATCTTGCCGTCGGTGAACTGGCGGCAGACCCATAACCCGACCATCGCTTCCGAAGCGGCGCAAGCTCGTTCTCGTTAACGAGCGCCATCGTGCGTCATTGGTGCAGTCGAACGCGGCAGCAGATCTGCCGCGTTCGACTGCACGGGGCATGAGTTGTTATGCGATTTCCAGCCAGCGACCGACTCCATCTGCCGTGCCGCTTTAGCGAATACATCCCTGGCCGGCAGCATCCCGACGGTCGGCGCTATCTGCCGCTCTTGCTCTTCGAGCTCGATGCCGCGTTATGGCTGGGCGGCACAGCCCCACTGTTGAGCGTGATCGATCGACACCATCGCGTCGATCCGGCTGATGTCGGCTCGTTCGGGGCAGCCCGGCTGGTCTTCTTGCTGAGCTGGATCCGGCTGCAGCCACCACCGCCACTCCAGGGATTGCTGGCCGAGCCGGCGTGTGCCGGTGGCCGGCCAAGCAGCATGCCGCAAGCCTATGGGCTGGTGCAGAGCGTCGATGCATGGGAAGTTGAGCAGCAGCATTTGTCGTACCAGCAGCTGTATACCGAACTGGTACTCGCAATCGGCCAGGCTACCGTTGGTGTGCGTACCAGTGCGACGGCGGCTGATCTGGCCGCGCAGATCGGCACGAACCGGATTACACCCATGGATCCCCTGTGCGTGATGCGTTCGCGGATCGATATCCTGGGCTTTACCAGAGAAGCAACCTGACCGGCAGGCTGCGCCGATTGACAACCCGATTGTTTAGTTATAAACTCTTGCCTATGACACATGATCAATCGCAACTTCGGCAGCCGGCGGTTCTGAGCTGGTTGCGGCTGGCACGAATCTACCAGAAGATTGATGCAATCTCGGCGCGCCATTTTCGCGAACATGGCCTTTCGACGGCACAGTTTGATGTACTGGCGCAGATCGGTGCCAACGAGGGTATCTCGCAGCAACAACTCGCCAGAACGCTGCTTGTCACCAAGGGGAATATTTCTCAGATCCTTGGCCGTATGGAACAGGATGGCTTGATCCGGCGTACCCATGCCGGCCGTGCCAACTGCCTGTACCTGACCGATACCGGGCGTAACCTGTATCATGCCGCCGTTCCGGCGCAGGAAGTACGGATTGCGGCCCTCTTTGATTCCCTCAGCCGCGCTGAACAACAGCAATTGCAGCGCTTGCTCCGCATCCTCGATCGTTCGATCTCTGAATAACCGGTCTGTGCGACAACAGCCCGCTGCCGTCTGTGGCTCTTGACAATCACATGGTTTAGAACTAAACTATGTTTAGGGCTAAACCATATTTCATCAGAGGAGAATGCCATGACCATCCTCGGGATTCATCATATGACGGCGATCAGTGCCGATGCGCAGCGCACGGTCGATTTCTATGTGGAGGTTCTTGGGCAGCGGCTCGTGAAGCAGACCGTCAATTTCGATGCCCCCGACAGCTACCATCTGTACTTTGGCGATCAGTCCGGCCGGCCGGGAACCGTGCTTACCTTCTTCGAATGGCCGGGAGCCGGCCGTGGGCGACCGGGTGTTGGCGGTACGCATCATGTTGCGCTCGAAACCGATAGCTACGATACGCTGCTGATGTGGAAGCGCCGGCTGACCGATCTCGGGTTGGCGGTTGATGGGCCGTTCGACCGGCACTATTTTACGTCGATCTATTTTCGTGATCCGGATGGGTTGATTATCGAGATTGCGACCCGTGGCCCGGGCTGGACGGTCGATGAAGAGCCGGATGCGATCGGCATGGCGTTTCGCGCACCACCAGCCGAGATGCTTGTCAATAACCGTGATGCGGCGCGGATCATCGCGACCACCTGGCCCGAGCCGGTACCGCAGATTACACCCGGCATGGCCTTGCGTCATGGGATGCACCATCTGACTGCAATCGGCTCGAATATTGATCGAACCCACGCCTTCTTTGGTGAGTTACTCGGCATGCGGCGCGTCAAGATGACCTCGAACTTCGACGATCCCGATTCTGCTCACTGGTACTGGGGCGTCGGCGATGGTCGGCCCGGCACGCTGATCACCTATTTTGAGCGCGACCCCCACAAAACCGGCCGTGCCGTGATGGGTGCCGGCCAGATGCATCACTTCGCGCTGACGGTGGCCAATGAGGACACACAGCTCGAATGGCGCGAGAAGTTGCTCGGTGCCGGGTTGCGGGTTTCGCAGGTTATGGATCGGGTCTATTTCAAATCGATCTATACCAGCGATCCGGATGGGCATATTATCGAACTGGCGACCGCCGGCCCGGGCTTTCTGGTGGATGAGGATGTCGATACCACCGGCACGGTATTGCAGCTGCCGCCCTGGCTCGAAGCGCGTCGTACGCAGATCGCCGCATCATTGACACCGTTACGTCGATCGTAGTGGGGAACACCAATGATCAACCAGACGCATGATCCACACGCGGCGGCGGCGGCTGTCCATGCCGGGGTGCCATTGGCGCAGGCGCGGGTGGCGATGATTATGTTGCATGGCCGCGGCAGTTCGGCCGACGATATTCTGGGGCTGGCTGAACCGCTGGTCGCCGCCGATGTTGCCTACCTGGCGCCTCAGGCGGCCGCCAACACCTGGTACCCCTACCGCTTTGTTGCACCGGTCGCCTCGAATGAGCCGTGGCTTAGTTCGGCTCTGGCGCGTATCGATGGCCTGCTGG
>CALLZL010000170.1 GCA_937859575.1 uncultured Chloroflexota bacterium | reverse complement strand
ATGCATTGCCGGCTGGCCGGTGAGTTCGGTTAACGGCAACGACCAGCCATTGCAGCCATAACCGATCTGGAGCCGCCCATGAAGGACGAAAGCGGGTAATCGGCGGGTGGCGGCCTCGGCCAGCAATTGCAGCACAGCCAGCGGCAGGGCTTCTCTTCGCCGCCGCTGCTGCAGTTCCCACAGTACCTCTTCGGCATCCCAGGTGCTATCGCCATCGATCTGCGCATTCAGCCCGGCGACCACCAGGCGCACCAGCTCGGCACCCAGGGCAGGCGTCGGGGTCTTGAAGTGCAGTGTGAGCAGAACCCCCTGCGCTACCGGCTCTGATGTTACCGTCAGCGAGCCTACCACGATGCCCACCTGTTGTGCCGCCTGTTTTACGGCAGAGCGCAGCTGCGCCACCAGATCCGTGGTGGCATGTGCCGTCAGCGCCACCATGGGGTGCGGCCCATACCGGTTGGGGCCATCATAGCCAGACAAGCTCAGGCATTTGATGTGCTTCGTCATGACTGTGTATTGTAGCAAGATTTCTCGAACGCGGCGGTATCTGGCTATAATGCTCATGAGTAGAAGAAAGCGAGCTTGCATGCGATCTCGAATACGTCGTGCACTGTTGCTGCCCCTGGCAGGAACGGTCGTACGCATCGATAGCTGGTGGCTGCTGATCTTGCCGCCGGCGGCATGGGCCCTGGCTACCCTGGGAATACCACTGTTTGCCCCGGCGCTGACACCGGCCGAGGGGTGGTGGGCGGCACTGCTGACCCTGCTCTGCGGCATGGGTTCGCTGCTGGCGCATATCGCGGCCCACATACTGGCGGCACGGCGTTGTGATGCCCCGCTTCCCCCTGAGCTGCCGCTCTTGCCGTTTGGTGAGCCGGCGCAGCTCTGGCCCCAACCACGTGACCCATGGCGGGCGACACTCACGGCACTGGCGGCACCGTTGTGCCACCTGCTGTTGGCGCTGCTGGCATATATCGTGTGGAACCAACAGCTCCACCCGATCATCAGCACAGTTGCTACATTGCTCTTGCTCGGCAATGGCGCACTGGCATTGGCAAGCCTGGCACCCGGGTATCCGCTCGACGGTGCGCGCATCACGCTTGCAGTGGCATGGGAACTGGGGTTTCCGGCCCGTGGTGCCTTACTGGCGCGCCGTATCGGCTGGTTGAGTGCGCTGGCACTGGCGATCTGGGGGGGAGGGGTGATCGCCACACAGGGCCGCGTCAGCCTGCCGACCGGCATGGTAACGCTTGGGATCGCGCTCATGCTGGCCCTGACCTTGTGGCGTATTCCAGCGCCACGGCCGATGATCATCCGATCTCCGGCCGGCAGCACCATGGCCTGGATCATTTCAGGTATCGTCATACCGCTCCAGTTGCTCGGCCCACTCAGCCTGCTGCCGATGGTCGATGGCATCTATGCCCCCGGGTCGGCGGTGGCGGTTGAGCCGGTGATTACGATACCGCCGGGGCGCCCGCAGCGGCATCAGGGGGGATTCCTGCTCACCACGGTAATCTCGCAGACGCCGATCACCCTGGGGCAATGGGCCCATGCGCGCAGCAACCCGGCCTACGAGATCGTCGCACCGGAGCGGGTCGTGCCGCGCGATGTTGAGCCGCAGGAGTTGGTACGGCAGAGTTTCCAGATGCTGGAAGAGAGCGAGGCGCAGGCGATTGTCGCGGCATTACGCCTGGCGGGTTACAGAGCCGAACTTGTCAGTACCGCCGTCGCCGTTCAGGCCGTGTTGGAAGAGAGCCCGAATGCGGTAGTGTTGCAGGCCGGTGATCTGATTGTGCGGGTCGGCGATACGCCGACCCCTTCAATTGCCGCACTGAGCGACGCCCTGGCGCAGCAGCAGGCCGGCGAACGCATCGTGCTGACGCTTGAGCGAGGCGGAACCATGCAGCAAGTGAACGTGACGCTGCTGCCGCCGGCAGAGGGGGGTACAACGCCACGCATCGGTGTGAGTGTGCAGAACTACGGGCTGGATCTCGATCTGCCGTTCGCTGTACAGATCACCCCCCAGAAGATCGTTGGTGGGCCATCGGCCGGGTTGATGTTTGCACTGACCATCTACAATATGCTGTCGCCCGATGATCTGACCGGTGGGCAGCGGGTTGCCGGAACCGGCACAATCGACATCGACGGGCGGGTCGGGCCGATCGGCGGTGTGACTCAGAAGATTGCGGCGGCGGAAACTGCCGGTGCACGCTATTTCGTTGTGCCATCGGCAAACTATGCCGAGGCGGCCCGTGCCGCACGCACTATCACGCTGATTCCGGTCGAAACCATGCAAGAGGCGGTCGAGAAGCTGCGCTCGCTGACCGGTGATTGATATCCGGTGTAGGGTCACCGCCCATGCGCCCAGAAAGGTCATGATCCATGCTTGAGGCGCACCTCAAGATCATCGACATACTCTTTGGCCTCTTTGAGGCCCAGGCCGGTCTGCTCGCGCACCAGCTTGATCGCACCGATCTTGTTGCCACGCGCCAGGAGCGTCGCCACATCAGCCGGCGGTTCGGTGCCGCGGTGCGGTGCTGCCGATACAACCGTCACACCGCTGCGGCTGCGCATGTAGATCACGACAGCGCCGATAACGATCAGTATAATCACAGCACCAAGCAGGATCGGGTCGATAGCCAGTGTCGCGGCCTCCTCCATAACAACCTCACTTGCTTCAGAGCCGAAGAACACAAAGCGCGAAGGTAGCAGCTACCCTCGCGCTCGCATCATCTGGCGGGGAGGGTGGGATTTGAACCCACGAGGACGGGTTACGCCCTACGGCATTTCCAGTGCCGCGCACTAGGCCACTATGCGACCTCCCCTTGCTGATGCGCCGCAATTATAGCAAACAAGCCGACCGGCTGCAAAGCATCCCGTGCTGCAGGCCACGAAGATCAGCCATGTCGCAGCTGCCCGGTGCGCCGCGACATCCATGCCGCCGCCCTATGCAGCAGTAGAGAGGAGCACGCCATGCCACGTGAAACCATACCTGTTGCCATGACAGGCGACATCACACCGGGGCGCATGTACTATATTGATATCGACGGGTTACCAATCGCACTGGCGAATGTCGGCGGGCAGATCTATGCCTTTGGCGACACCTGCCGCCACGAAGGTGGCTCGCTCTCGTCAGGAATCCTGATCGACGAGACGGTCACATGCCCATGGCATGGCTGGGCCTATAGCATCCGCACCGGCCGGGCGATTGTGCCGCCGATCGGCATCCGCATCCCTATCTACCCGGTGACGATCGCCGGTGATACGGTGCTGGTGACCATCGATTGGCCGGAATGAATACGCATGAGGCACCCATGATACAGATCCCCACCAACCCTGGCCTGCAGATCACCTACGCCGTCGGCAGATCGGTTGCGACTGGTCATGCCGCGATCACCCCGATCGGCACCCGGCGACTGGCCGATCTGGTACGGCGCGGTATGCGAGTGACCATCGCGTTCACCGATGCGACCCGCGCATGCCCGGATGCGCTGCTCGTCGGTGCCATGCTGCATGAACTCGAAGCGCATGGAGTTGCGCCCGACGACATAACGCTGATCTGTGCCACCGGCCTGCACCGCCCTTCGACCATAGCAGAACGGCGTGCCAAACTCGGTGCGTCGATTGCCGCCCGCTATCGCATTATCGACCACGAGGCCCTCAATGAGGCCCAGTTGGTAGATCTCGGCATACTTGAGGGTATCCCGCTAGTGGTTAACCGCCACTGCCTCGATACCGACCTGCTGCTGGCCACCGGTGTGGTCGAGCCTCATCAGTATGCCGGCTATTCCGGCGGCGCAAAAACGGTGGTAATCGGCTGTGGTGGGGAACCGACGATCGCCGCAACCCATGGGCCGGCCATGCTTGATCAGGCCGGTACTCGCCTTGGTGCAATCGAAGGCAACCCATTTCAGCAGTTTGTACGTGCTGCCGGGGCACGAATCGGCCTGGCGTATGTTGCCAATGCTCTGCTGCACGAAGACGGCAGCCTGATTGCGGCCCACGCCGGTACACCCGCAGCCGTGCATGAAGCACTCGTGGCGCAGGCACGCAGCATCTACGAGGTGGAAGTTGCACAGCCGGCACACCTCGCGATTGCCGGTGTACCCGAACCAAAAGCCGCCAATCTGTACCAGGCAAGCCGCGCCGCAACCTACCTGGCACTGGCACATCATACCCCGCTGCTGCCGGGTGCCCCGATCATCCTGCCGGCCGCCATCCCCGAGGGGGCCGGTAGCGGCACCGGTGAGCAACGCTTCTTCGAGATCCTGGCAGCGGCAACCTCACCGGCTGCGCTGCTGGCCGAGTTGCGCCGTAGCGGCTTTCCGGCCGGCGCACAGCGCGCCTACATCCTGGCACAGGTGCTGGTGCGTCACCCGGTGATTATCGTCGGTGCCGACGATCCGGCGCTGGTGCGGGCATGCCACCTGCACGCTGCGGCCGATCTTGCCGAAGGGCTGGCACTTGCCGAATCACTGGCGCGTGCCGCTTTTGGGCGCCCGGCACCCGACCTGCTTACCCTGCTGGTGGTGCCGCATGCGCTGCTGACACTGCCGCGCCTGAAGCCATGATCACGCTCATGGATAGCTTGCCTTTAGATAGCAACGTGCAGACGTAGTGATCGGTGCGCATGCAGGCGAGACGCTCGCGCTCCCAGCGATCAATCGTTCTGCACTTCGTTATAGGATGGCATTCATACATGTGTGCCGTCGTGGCCGGCACGTGCCCGTACAGGCGGGCTTCGTGGCTCGGCCCCCACGCAGGGTGCCTGCCCCCCTTTTTCGTGGGGCAACGCAGGAAGCTACAATGGCCGCCGCACCCGTCACACAAACAGAACACGGAGATCGCGATGCTCAAGACATCCACCCGCGAGCAGAGCGCGTCCCTCGCATCACATACCGACCACACGCGCAATACCGGCTGTGAGTTCGAGCCGGGCATGATCGAATCGGCCCGGATAAACCGGAGTGCCGTTGAGCGGCGTGCGGCAACACTGCCGGGCCGCCGGACCGTCAAACAGCAGTGGCAGGCCGCCTGGCTCCTGCGCGCCATTCAGTGCATGGATCTGACAACCCTTGCCGGCGATGACACCCCCGGCACAGTGCAGCGCCTGTGTCAGAAGGCGCGCCATCCACTGCGCAGCGATCTGCTTGAGGCGCTGGGCGTCGCCGATGCCGGCATTCAGGTCGGCGCCGTGTGTGTCTATCACGACATGATCCCGGCGGCCGTGGCGGCACTGCGCGGCAGTAATATCCCGATTGCCGCCGTTTCAACCGGTTTCCCGGCCGGGCTCAACCCGTTCGAACTGCGGGTGCGCGAGATCGAAGAATCGGTCGCAATCGGTGCCCACGAGATCGATATCGTGATTTCACGCCGCCATGTCCTGACGGGCCACTGGCGTGCCCTCTACGAAGAAGTACGTGCCTTTCGTGCCGCATGTGGCGATGCCCATCTCAAAGCGATCCTCGCCACCGGCGAACTCGGTACACTACGCAATGTCTTCATGGCTGGCATGGTCTGTATGATGGCAGGGGCCGATTTCATCAAAACCTCCACCGGCAAAGAACCGGTCAATGCGACTCTGCCGGTGAGCCTGGTGATGCTGCGCGCCATCCGCGCCTATCGCGAACAGACCGGCCAGATCGTCGGTTTTAAGCCGGCAGGCGGCATCCGAACCGCCAAACAGGCGCTCGACTGGCTGATTCTGATGAAGGAAGAACTTGGCAACGAATGGCTCTCGCCACGTCTGTTCCGTATCGGCGCCAGCTCGCTGCTCACCGATATCGAACGCCAGCTCGAACACTATGTGACTGGTGCCTACTCCGCCGTCCACCGCCACCCCATGGGGTAGGCGCTGCATGTGAGGTTTACCATGACCCAGCGCGTTGCCGATATTCTTCAATCTCTGTCGTATGGCCCGGCCCCCGAAAGCGACAAACCGGTCATGACCTGGCTTGATGCCCATCACCGGCGCTTCGGTCAGTATATCGACGGCGAATTCACCGCACCGGCCGACGATCGGCTGTTCGAAAGCATTAATCCGGCCAACCGCACACTGCTGGCGCAGCTCACCCAGGCAACCCAGGCCGAGGTCGATGCGGCAGTGGCGGCAGCCGAACGGGCGGCCCCGGCCTGGGCACAACTGCCGGGCCACCAGCGCGCACGCTGGTTGTATGCGTTGGCACGCCAGGTGCAGAAGCAGAGCCGCCTGCTTGCCGTACTCGAAACCCTCGATAACGGTAAGCCGATCCGCGAGACCCGCGATATCGACATTCCGCTGGTGGCGCGCCATTTCTACCATCACGCCGGCTGGGCGCAGTTGATGGAACACGAACTTGCCGGCTATCAACCGGTCGGCGTCGTCGGTCAGATCATTCCGTGGAACTTTCCGCTGCTGATGCTGGCATGGAAGATCGCCCCGGCACTCGCTATGGGCAATACAGTAGTACTCAAACCAGCCGAATGGACATCACTCAGCGCGCTGGCATTTGCCGAGATCTGCCACACGATCGGCCTGCCGCCCGGTGTCGTCAATATCGTGACCGGCGATGGGCATGTTGGCGAGATGATCGTCAGGCATCCGCAGATCAACAAGATCGCCTTTACCGGCTCGACCGAGGTTGGCCGGCTGATCCGTCGTGCTACTGCCGGTAGCGGCAAGGCGCTCTCGCTCGAACTCGGCGGCAAGTCGCCCTTTATCATTTTCGAGAATGCCGATCTTGATAGTGCAATTGAAGGAATCGTTGATGCGATCTGGTTTAACCAGGGCCAGGTCTGCTGTGCCGGCTCGCGCCTGCTGGTACAGGAAGGGATCGCCCAGCCACTCTTCGCCCGCCTGCGTGCCCGTATGGAAAAGCTGCGGGTTGGTGATCCGCTCGATAAAGCGATCGACATCGGCGCGATTGTTGCTCCGGCACAACTGCAAAAGATCGAACAGCTGGTGCGTCAGGGGCGCAACGAAGGGGCCAGCCTCTGGCAGCCGTCGTGGGCCTGCCCAACCGAAGGGTACTTCTACCCGCCAACCCTGCTGACCGATGTCTCACCGGCGGCGACGGTGGCGCAGGTCGAAATCTTTGGCCCGGTGCTGGTAGCCATGACCTTCCGCACGCCGGCCGAGGCGGTGGCCCTGGCCAACAACACCCGCTATGGCCTGGCCGCCAGCGTCTGGAGCGAAGATATCAACCTGGCGCTCGATATCGCACGCCAGATCAAAGCCGGTGTGGTGTGGGTCAATAGCACCAATTTGTTCGATGCAGCCGCCGGGTTCGGTGGCTACCGCGAAAGTGGGTTCGGCCGCGAAGGGGGCCGCGAAGGGTTGTTCGAGTATCTGAAGCCGGTACCGGAGGCGACGCCGGGTGTATCGCCTGCTGCCGAAGCCGAGGCACCCCAACCGCTCGAACCAACCCTGATCGACCGTTCTCCAAAGATGTATATCGGCGGCAAGCAGGCCCGCCCTGATTCGGGGTACAGCCGGGCCGTCTACGATAACCACGGCCGGCAGATCGGCGAGGTCGGCGACGGCAATCGCAAGGATCTGCGCAATGCGGTTGAAGCGGCACGCAATGCGGCTGCCAGCTGGGCGTCGCAGACGGCGCA
>CALLZL010000169.1 GCA_937859575.1 uncultured Chloroflexota bacterium | reverse complement strand
CTTCGAGCAAGACTGGGCCGATAAGACGATCGTCACCTATACGATACCGGGGGTTGCCCCGGCGGCCTGTGGTTCGCGCGGCGGTTCGCGGGTGGCGCTGATCGTGCTGCATGGCGACCGTGGGCCGGCCCCCGTCTCGCTGCTCGCGATGGCATCGCCGGCTGCACGCCGCATGACCCACTATTATGTCGCAGCCGATGGGAATGTCTACCAACTGGTCGATGACGAACTCGCCGCATGGCATGCCGGCATGGCGTTGTGGGAAGGCCGCCGCCGCAATATCAACCGCTCGAGTATCGGGATCGCGATCGAAACCGGCGGCAATGGTTACAACGCAGCACAGCATACCGCACTCAAAAACCTGATCACCCTGCTGAGCGGTCGCTATGAACTCGAACGCGATGCCGTCGTGCGCTGGGGGGCGCTTCAGCCGCGTTTCGCCAGCGACCTGGCTACGCTCGATATCGCGTCACTGACCGAGTGATTTTCGCAACAACTTCCGGTGTGGCACGGCATACCCCCTGCCACGCCCTCAGTGTGAGAGCGAGACGTTTATGCCGATCAATATGAATGACGCGAAGAAGGATTTCGTGTTATTCCCCACACCGACGACGGTTGCCGAAGCGTTGGCACAACTACCGCAGCAGCGTGATATACGCGCCTTTGTGTATGTCATTGTGCCGATCGACGACGCCACCTACCTGGTGGCGCGCTGGCTCGAGATCGAGATCCTTGCCGAAGCAGCCGGGGGCGATATTCGCCCGTTACGCCTGGCCGATCTGCCACAACTCCTCCAACGCATCGATCTCGATGCCAGCACGGTGGTCGGGCCGAAGGGTATTCGCCCACGCGATCTGGTGAATCTGCTGACGCCGGCAAAGGCGCTTGATCGTGCCGCCAATGCGACGGCATACGCACGCTTCGAGCGCGAGGAGCATCCCGGCAAACGCCTGATTATCACCGAAGGCGGCCTGCTGAAAAGCGTCGATGTCGGTGGTGGCGAAATTCGCACCTACGCCGAAGGCGGCACCGTCGTCGGGCTGTATGTCCACGAGTATCTCGGTGCCAGCGAACTTGGCGGTGATCCATTCAGCATCATGCACGCGGCAGTACTCAGCCCACCGGTTGCCGCAATGCTCAGCGGGGAAGGTATTGCCGCCGATGCCCCGGTTGCGATTGAAGACAACCGCGTGATCAACGGCTGGATCGAAGGCCCGGGCCGCGATGACCCACAATCACCCGAAACAACATGGCGGCCGATCGGGAAGGATGAACCACTGCTGATCAATCAGTCGTACGAACTCAAGTTCGATATCGATGTACCACGTCGAACATCGCTTATCACATCGCAGGGTATTCGCGGCTTGATCCAGCAGCTCCCCGACGATAAGGAAGAGCTTGAGATCACCGTCGAGATCGTGGTTGATGAAGAAGCCGTACGCCTGTTCGATCGGCCGAGTGCCAAGCTATTCGTGCCGCGAGCGGTACGCCCATCATACAATCGCGCTTCGTTCAGCATCCTGCCGCTCAAAACCGGTACGATCACCATCACTGTGATCTTCTATGCCTTCCGCGAAGTCTTCCAGGAGCTTGAATTTAAGCTGAGTATCACCGATCAGCGCAGTGTGGCGGTACCGGGCGGCCAGCGCAATGCGATACAGTCGAAGGCCAGCGGTATGACCCTCGGCACCGGGATCGCGGCCGCCAACCCACCGCGTGCTTCGGATGTCGATGAGCGCGTCAGCCTCTTTATTGTGCAGCAGACGACCGGCTACCAGTTTATTCTGCAGGCGGCTACCGTGTTGCGCGCCAATATTCGCCTGACCGAACAGACGATCAATGATGAACTGGCAAATGCGCGCATGATCTTCCTTGAAAAGCTCGTCAAGAAAGAGGTCAATGGCCGGCTACCCTACCTTGAGCCGGATACCAATGTGCCGCCGGATGTCTATTTCAGCGATCTGCGCCAGCTGGCATTGCTTGGCCGGCGGCTCTACCGGCGTGTCTTCTTCCAGACCGAAAGCGGCGCCGATGCCAAGGAGATGGGCCGTGCCCTGCGCGAACTCTCGAAGAACCATACCCTCAGCATCAAGATCGTCGCCGATCGTTTCATCTTCCCATGGACTTTCATGTATGATGATGATTTTGATCCCGATGACGAGAGCTATACGGTGAATCCTGACGGGTTCTGGGGATTCAAGCATATTGTGCAGTATATGCCCGAGTTTAGTGGTAAGGAACTTGCCAACTTCACCTATGCCATCAACGCCGGTGGCGATCGGCTGCCAATGGTGGCGGTGTTCGATCCATCGATCGACCAGCAGTTCGGCGCTACTGTGATCGCCGACCAGCGCAAAGCTCTGGGGGCACTTGATACCGTCACCCTCAACGAAGTTGCGACACGCAAAGATGTCTTTGCACTGATGCGTAATCCGAACGCCCCACCATTCATCTATTTCTATTGCCATGCCGAAAGCATGCTGCCCGGTGAGCGTACCATGCCAAATGTTCCCGTCGGCACTGGTGCATCGTACTTTACGGTGGGCGACGGCAAGGTGACACTCGAAGACCTGCGTGATCGGATCGATGACGACATGCCGCCATTTAAGAGTGCGCCGCTCATCTTCCTCAATGCCTGCCAGGGGGCCGAACTGGTGCCCGGGCAGTACGACGGGTTACTGCCGTTTCTGATGACACGCGGCGCACGCGGTGCAATCGGCACCGAAGTCAACACACCAGTCTATTTCGCTGCTGAGTTTGCCCACGAGTTTATCACCGAGTTTACCAGGGGTGAAGCGACTCTTGGCGAGGTGATGCTGCGCATGCGGCGCAAATACCGCGACGAGAAGCACAATATCATGGGGCTGATCTATGCGCTCTACAGCAGCGGCGATCTGGTGGTGGTGAGGCAATAACCCATGCAGAAACAGCAAACGGTCTATCAACGGGGGGGGGGCGACGACCCTTTGCGCCGTATGGTTGACGCTTTTTATGGGGGGGTCGAGGCGGACCCACTGCTACGGCGGATGTTTCCCGCCGATCTGGGGCCGGGGAAGTACCACCAGTATCTGTTCATCCGGCAATACTTCGGCGGGCCGGCGGAATATGCCGATCTGCGTGGCCATCCACGGTTACGGATGCGGCATGCACCGTTTCCGATTGATCAGCATGCACGCGATGCATGGCTCGGCCATATGCTTGCTGCAATCGACGAGATTGGGATCGCCGAGCCGGCTCGCACGATCATGCGCGAATACTTCGAGCGCACCGCCACCCATATGATCAATAACAACACCGGCGGCATCCCGCTCACCGGCAGATAACGAAGCAATCCGGCATCTGAATGAGGCAGCTTTGCTACCCCCCTCAGATGCCGCTGCACCAGGCTTCAGTCACATGCTCTTCGCCTGCCGACGACATCAACCCATGTTGGCAATCATCGCATCGGCAAATGCCGAAGTCGGCACCTCGCGGGCACCCTCCATCAGCCGGGCGAAATCGTAGGTCACCACCTTCTGGCCGATTGTCGTTTCGAGCGCGGTAATAATCAGATCGGCCGCCTCCGTCCATCCCATATAGCGCAACATCATATCGCCGCTCAGGATCACGCTGCCCGGATTGACTTTATCGAGGTTGGCATATTTCGGCGCGGTGCCGTGGGTGGCCTCGAAGATCGCATGGCCGGTGACATAGTTGATATTGCCGCCGGGGGCGATCCCGATGCCGCCAACCTGGGCGGCCAGTGCGTCGCTCAGGTAATCGCCATTGAGATTGAGCGTGGCAATCACATCAAACTCTTCTGGCCGCGTCAACACCTGCTGCAATGTGATATCGGCAATCGCATCCTTGATCAAGATCTTGCCGGCCGTCAGAGCTTCCTTCTGCTCGGCATTGGCTGCCGCTTCGCCATGCCTGGCTTTGGCACGTTCCCACTGCGACCAGGTATACACATGATCGCCGAATTCACGCTCCGCCAGTGCATAACCCCAATCGCCGAAGGCGCCTTCGGTAAACTTCATGATATTGCCCTTGTGCACGATGGTCACGCTCTTGCGCCGGTGGGTCATCGCATATTCAATGGCCGCACGCACCAGGCGCTCGGTGCCGATCCGGCTCACCGGCTTGATACCGACACCAACTTCGACGGGTGCCTCGGTACCAAACCGAATCTTGGCAAAATCCTTGGGGAAGTTCGTCTGCAGAAAATCCAGCACCTGCTGTGCCTCTGCCGAGCCGCCGCTATATTCGATACCCGCATAGATATCTTCGGTGTTCTCACGGAAGATCACCATATCAACCAGTTCGGGGCGCTTGACGGGTGAAGGAACCCCACTGAAGTAGCGTACCGGCCGCAGGCAGACATACAGATCGAGCATCTGACGCAGCGCCACATTCAGGCTGCGAATCCCCTTACCGACCGGGGTCGTCAGTGGGCCTTTGATACCAACCAGAAACTCCTGGAATGCGGCCACCGTCGCCTCGGGCAGCCAGTCGCCGGTGGCATTGAAGGCCTTCTCGCCCGCCAACACTTCCATCCACGCCAGCTTGCGCGTGCCGCCGTAGGCACGTTCAACTGCTGCATCAAACACACGCACACTTGCCCGCCAGATGTCGGGCCCGGTGCCATCACCTTCCACAAATGGAATGATCGGCTGATTCGGCACCTGCAAGCGTCCGTCGCGGATCGTTATCTTCTCACCATCCGGAATCGTATAGCTGGTGGTCATCTTGTTCCTCCCGCTGAGTCTACTCGTGGTTCGGCCATTATAGCAGGATCTCTTCCATCTGATCACCACGCCTCCAGGTGTATCCGGCATCCGGGCTTTCGCCCATTATGAAGGCAAACTGTTTCTTAACTTGAAGCGCTGTGGTGCGTCACCTATAATTTTGGGGCGATGCTGACACCATACATGCTGCCGTAGCATCGTATCAGCACTGCGGGTGGGCACCGCCTTCGGTGTTCACGCAGGTTGCCTGCCGGGTAGAAGATGGCTTCAGATCAACCCTCGATATGGCATGGCCGCACCGTGAATACAGTCGCGTTGCTGTTGTGTCTTTGTGTGCTGTTTTTCAGCACCTTCATCCCGCTACACAGTAACATGGTTGCACGTGCGGCCAACGGCCTTGAGATCATTGTGACGACAACCAGCGATACCGTCGATGGCGATGTCTCTTCGTTTGAAGCACTGATCGACGATCCGGGTGCCGATGGCGCTATATCGCTGCGCGAGGCATTGCTCGCCACCAATGCCACCCCGGCCGGGGTACCGCTTGTGATCTGTTTCGAGATCCCCACCACTGATGCCGGTTATCAGCCGGCCGACGGCACATGGCGCATCCGTCCGTTCAATCTGGCGTTGCCATCCCTGGTACGCGGCCATGTGACGATCGACGGAACAACCCAGTCGGGGTACGCTGGCACCCCTCGCATCATTCTCGATGGCTATGATGTGTATGTGCCCGATAATCTGCTCTTTGGCGTACATATCACCTCGGCAAACAACACGATCCATGCTCTGACGATTGTTAACTTCTGGGATGCTGCCGTTGTGATCGAAGGGCCACAGGCGACCAACAACCGCGTTATCGGTTCACAGCTTGGTATCGACCATGATCGGCAGGTGGAGTTCCCCGGCTATTCGGGCGTTGAACTACGCAATGGGGCATCCGGTAACCAGATCGGTAGTGAAGATCCGCTCGACCGGAATCTGATCGGCGGGCATCGCGGCTATGGTGTGCTGATTACGGGTGCCACGAGTGGCGGCAATCAGATCGCCGGCAACTGGATCGGTGTAGCGGACAACGGCACCAGCGCGGATGCCAACGGCGTGGCCGGAATCGAGATCAATGGTGCGGCAACCGGCAATATGATTGGCGGGGTCGGGCGTGGCAATGTAATCGCCGGTAACCCGATCGGCATCAAGATCATTGCCACCCGCCAGACAAACATCAGCGGCAATCTGATCGGATTGCGACCTGATGGGCTCATTCCGCTCCCGAATACCGACGGCGGGATCTTCCTGTTCGAAGGTGCCGATGAGACCCGAATCGGCGGCACGCTGCCTGCCGAACGCAATGTCATCGCCGGCAATGGGGTCTTCCCCACACCCTACGGCCAGGGAATCTATATCGCCACCGGACGACAGAACCGCATCCTCGGCAACTATATTGGGGTGACACGCAGTGGCATGCTACCGGCCGGTAATCTTGGGGCCGGCATCCTGATCCTCGGTGACTCACGCTGGAATGAGATCGGCGATACTCCGGCGGGAAGCGGCAACCTGATTGCATATAATGGCGGCGGTGGGATCGTCATCGATCATCTGGCACGCGAAAACCGGATCGCCGGCAACCAGATCGGCATTGCCGCAGATGGCATCACTTCGCTCGGCAATCAGCGCCACGGAGTTCAGATCAATGGCAGCGAGAATACCGTCGGGCCGGCAAATCTGATCGCCAACAACCAATGGTCAGGAATCGCCATTGGCGGTAGTCATGTACTTGTCAACGAAAACCAGATCATGCGCAATACCATCTCGGGGATCTGTATTACCGCCGCCGATGTCATCGTCAGAGACAACACCATCGGCCAGAATGGGCTCAGCGGCGCAAGTGGCAGCGGTTGCAGCCTGCGCGGTGGAGTCGTCGTCTACGATACTGATCGCGCATTGATCCAAGCCAATACCATCGTACAGAACCGCAACGCCGGGGTGACAATCGCCCGTGGTCGGATCAACCGCATCCTTGCCAATAGCATCACCAATAATCAGATCGGCATTCGGCTGCTCGATGGCGGTAACGACATGCTGCCGCCGCCGACATTAACCGAGATCAGCAGTACCAGAATCAGTGGCTATGCCTGCCCCTACTGCCATGTCGAAATCTTTGCCGACGGCGCTGCCGAAGGGCATACCCTGCTCGGCACGACAATCGCAGCCGCAACTGGTGAGTTCAGCAAAACCATACCGGGCGAATCATTTGATGGCATGAATATCACAACCACCGCCACCGACCAACCCGGCAATACGTCGTCGTTTGGCCAGGCTCAGTCATCACTGCAGGCGATTACCCGGCTGCTGTATCTTCCCTTGATCGGCCGCTAGTCGATTCATGCCGGTGCCACTGCAGAGCGGGCAATACCTATAGATTGTTCTTCTTGACACAAATGCCTAAGCAAGTATAATGCATCGCGTCTGAAGCATGCTGGCGCGGTAGCGCCATAGGTTTTAGCCTCCAGCTATCGCCGTCTCCCACCCAGCTATGGAAGGAGCGTACCCCGATGCTCGGTTCCTATCTGCCAATCCTGGTTATGTTTCTGGTAGGCATCTTCGTTGCGGTCTTCGTCATCACTGTTTCGCGCTACCTCGGCCCACAGAATCCGACACGCCGCAAACTGATGCCGTACGAATCGGGAATGGAGCCGATCGGGCCGGCACAGCGCCGCTTTCCGGTGAAGTTCAACCTGGTGGCGATGCTCTTTATTCTGTTCGATATCGAAATCATGTTCCTCTTTCCGTATGCCCTGGTCTACAAGCAACTCGGTGGCGCCGGCCTGATCGCCATGGGGGTGTTCTTCCTGATGCTGGTGCTCGGCATGATCTATGAGTGGAAGCGGGGTGCGCTACAATGGGAATAGAACAAAAAGCCGGCGACATGGGGATCGTCACAACCTCTCTTGAGACGGTCGTCAACTGGAGCCGCAGCAATGCCATGTGGCCGCTGTTGTTCGGCCTGGCCTGCTGCGCAATCGAGATGATGGGTGCCCAGAGCGCCAACTATGATCTTTCGCGCTTCGGCATGGAGATCAATCGCGCCTCGCCGCGCCAGGCCGATCTGATGATCGTCGCCGGGCGTGTTTCGCGCAAAATGGCGCCGGTGGTACGGCGGCTCTACGATCAGATGAGCGACCCAAAGTGGGTGATCGCCATGGGCGACTGCGCGGCATGCGGCGGGATCTTCAACAACTATGCGATCGTCCAGGGGGTTGATGAGGTTATCCCGGTCGATGTCTATGTCGCTGGATGTCCACCGCGCCCCGAAGCGCTGATCGACGGTATTGTTCAACTGCATGCCAAAGTGCAGCGCATGAAGCTCAACGGCGAAGTTCGCGAGCCGGTACACGTCTGATTGCCTGCCGTGAAGGAAGGTCTACCGTGGAGAACGCATCTGTAGCCGAGCGACTGCGTGCGGCATTGCCGCATGCGGTTATTGCCAGCCACGAACATCGCGGCGATCTGAGCATCGTCGTGCAACCGGAAGCACTCATCGATGTTGCACGGTTCCTGCGCGATGAGCCGGAACTACGCTATAACTTTCTTGAGAATCTCTGTGGCGTTGATTACCTCGGGCGCGATCCGCGTTTCGAGGTTGTCTATCATTTGCTGTCGTTCAGCAACCACCACCGGATCTGCCTCAAAGTCGGCCTGCCGGAAGCCGATCCGACAGTTGACTCACTCACCGGGCTCTGGCCGACGGCCAACTGGCAAGAGCGCGAAGCCTACGATCTGTTTGGCATCATTTTTCGCGGTCATCCGAGCCTCGAACGCATTCTGATGCCCGACGATTGGGAAGGACATCCGCTGCGCAAGGATGTCCCTCTTGGCTACGAAGAGGTCGCATTCACCTTCAACCAGGAACAGATCGACGCCCATAAGCCGTACGCACAGGAGTAGCGGGCCGATCCCGTACCCCTCTGCCCGAAGAGGTCAGCCATGACGAGCGCACCAGTAGCGACACGCGATCTCTCGATCCCGTCGCCAGGCGATATCACCCGGCCCGCACTGGCGGGCGAAAAAGAGACGATGGTGCTCAATATGGGGCCGCACCATCCGAGCACACACGGTGTGCTGCGGCTCGTCGTCGAGCTCGACGGCGAAACGGTTGTGAATGTCGCCCCGGATGTCGGCTTCCTGCATACCGGCATCGAGAAGTCGATGGAGAGTAAAACATACCAGAAGTCGCTGGTGATGACCGACCGTACCGATTATCTGGCACCGCTTTCGAACAATCTGTGTTATGTGCTGGCGGTCGAGAAGCTGCTCAATTGCGAGATCCCCCCACGCGCAACGGCGGCACGTGTGCTGCTGGTCGAACTTCAGCGCATTTCAAGCCATCTGGTCTGGCTCGGCACCCACGCACTCGATCTGGCAGCCATGAGTGTCTTCCTCTATGGCTTCCGCGAACGTGAACAGATCCTCGATATCTTCGAGCTTGTCTCGGGTGCCCGCATGATGACCAGCTACTTCCGGGTTGGCGGGCTGGCCTATGATCTTCCGGCCGAATTTCCGGCAACCGTGCAGGCGTTTCTCGATATTATCGATGGCCGGATCGATGAGTATGAAGATCTGTTGACGCACAATCCGCTCTGGCTCGAACGCACCAAAGGGATCGGTATCCTCGATGCAGAAGCAGCGGTGGCCTTCGGTGTCACCGGGCCAGGGCTGCGGGCCGCCGGGATCAGCTGGGATCTGCGCAAAGACATGCCGTACTGTGATTACGATAGCTACGACTTCGCCGTGCCGATTGCCCAGAATGGCGACACCTATGATCGCTATCTGGTGCGCATGGCCGAAATGCGCCAGAGCGCTCGCATCTGCCGCCAGGCACTGCAACGCCTGCATGATCTCGGGCCGGGGCCATACGTCACGACTGATCGCAAGATCGCACCGCCGCCCAAGAGCGAAATTACCCATAGTATGGAGTCGCTCATTCATCATTTCAAACTCTGGACCGAAGGGTTTAAGCCGCCACGTGGCGATGCCTTCGTCGCCATTGAGTCGCCACGCGGCGAACTCGCCACCTATATTGTGAGCGACGGGAGCCCAAAACCGTATCGTGTTCACATGCGCACACCGTCGTTTGTGAACCTGCAGGCGCTGCCGTATATGGCCCGCGGGTATCTGGTGGCCGATCTGGTCGCATTAACGGCCTCGATGGATCCGGTGCTCGGCGAGGTTGATCGTTAGTTAACAAGGAACGTGATATGTCGCTACGTGAGAAGCACGGCGCCGAGATCGACGCCATCGTCGGTAAATACGCCCAGAAGCGCAGTGCCGTTCTGGCGCTGCTGTATATTGCCCAGGATGAGTATGGCTATCTGACCGACGCAGGGGTGCGTGAGGTTGCCGAGATCCTCGAAATGCCGCCAACCGATGTGTTCGAAGTAGCCGGCTTCTACTCGCTGCTCTACGAACAGCCGGTGGGGAAGTGGGTACTGCAGGTATGCGACGATGTCCCCTGCTGTTTTAGCGGCGCTGAAGAATTGATCACCGCCCTCGAAGATACGCTCGGCATCAAAGTCGATCAGACGACCGCCGACGGCATGTTTACGTTGCAGCGCGTCAAGTGCCTGGCCGACTGCAATCGTGCGCCATTGATGCAGGCCAATCTCGAATACTACCGCGATCTGACGCCTGACCGGATCGATGGGGTGCTCGATGAGTTGCGCACCCGTGCCGCCTCCGGCGAAAAGCTCAGTATCTCGGGGCGCTTCGCCGAACGCTGATCCCGGTGTATCTGCGAAACGAAACAAAGACCACAGCAGCGTGGCTGCTGTGGTCTTTGTATGAGGCCATGGCTATGAGCTTTCGATCTCGTCAATCGCTTCGTGTGGCTCAACACCGCCGAACACGACTTTCAACAGGCCCGGCAGATACTGATCGAGGAGCTGCACAGCCGGGTAGATCGCATTGCGGATCAGATGATCGCTGAGTTCTACACCTTCAAAATCCAGGCTGCTCTTGAAGCGAATCTCGCCATCCGAGAAATCCATCTCGAAGTTGCCGATACGCAGCCCATAGTTGGCCCGCGTGATATACTCAGCAGCGGCAAGCCGCATATGCTCGGGTACTTTCACCGTTGAGACGGCGTAGAAGATAAACTGTTCGAGCTCAACCCGCACAAGGGCATAACAGCGAAACTCGCCATTCTTTCCATTGTAGAACATCCGATACGACTTCACACCCTCAATCGGCTGCGGGTACCAGCCGTCATCGGCCAGGTACTGCCCAAGATGGGCAAAAGCGCGCTCGCCGTTGGGGTGCTCGCTGTCTGCAAAGTCTTCAATCCGGCCGTTCGGCGATGTGTCCATCGACTTCTCCTTATTGTTGCGGGCACATGGTGCGACATGGTACGCTGTTGTGATTCATTATACGTGACGAAAGAAGAGGTTGCTGATGCCGTCTTACGAACTGCTGCCACCCGATAACTTCCTGGGGCTTGATGATGAGTTCAGCAGCTATGATCAGAGCGCCGCACTCATCCTGCCGATCCCGTACGAAGCGACGGTCAGCTACGGCCAGGGCACGCGTGAAGGGCCACGAGCGCTGCTCTACGCCTCGCGGCAGGTCGAGCTCTACGACCGTGAGCTTGGTGATGAACCGGCCCTGCGCCACGGTATTCACACATTGCCGGCAATCGCTCCGGCCAGCAGCGGCCCCGAGGCAATGGTCGCGGCTATTGCTGCCTGCGCCGCCGAACACCTCGCGAGCGGCAAGTTGCTCGTCGGGCTTGGTGGCGAACACACTATCTCTGCCGGCATTGCCCGTGCCGTCCATGCACAGTATAGCGATATGATAATGGTGCAGATCGACGCGCATGCCGATCTGCGTAACGAATACGAGGGTAGCCAGTACAGCCACGCCTGTATTGCCCGCCGCGTCTTCGACATGGGTGTGCCGATTGTGCAACTCGGCATTCGATCCGTCTGCCGCGAGGAGGTTGAGCTGATCGATGCCGAACCCGAGCAGCTGCACGTCTATTTTGCCGAAGATGTGCATGCCGGCCGGCATCGCGATGAGCTTGCCGATCTGGTGCGCGGGCGCAACGTCTTCCTGACGATTGATCTGGATGGGCTCGATCCCTCGCTCATTCCGGCAACTGGTACCCCCGAACCGGGTGGCTTGTATTGGGATCAAGCCCTCGAAATCATTCGTACCGTGTGTCATGCCGGCCGGGTGGTCGCATTTGATTGCGTCGAACTCGCACCAATCGCCGGCCAGCACGGCAGCGAGTTTCTGGCCGCAAAACTGGTCTACAAAACGCTGAGCCTGGCACTCGCAACACGCTAACATCGTGCCGGCCGTCTCGCGGCCGGCCGCAGCTACACACCGGCATACATAACAAGCAACGCCAGCAGTGACGTGCGCGGAACGATGCTCGATATCGCAATATATTCAGCAGGGCTATGATCATTGCCGCCGACCGGGCCGAGCCCGTCGAGTACCGGCAGCCCGAGGCCGGCCAGCAGGTTCGCATACGAGACGCCGCCGGTTGCCGCGTCGGTCAGATCAAACCCCAGATCAGCGGCACAGCGACGCGCCACCGCTGCAAGACGCTCGATCGCCGCAGTGCGCGCCATGGGTGCCGGCCCCCAGCCGCCCTGCAGATCATAGGCCACACCCGGCAGTGGTATGCGATCGCCAAGATCCGCCAGGGCTGCATCAACCACTCCCCGGTCGTCGGGGTGCACAATCCGCACCTCAAACTCAGCCGCTGCCAGATCCGGCACCACATTCGTCGGCCCACCACCAACGATTCGGCCCACATTCAATGTCATGCCGTCGCACAGGCCGTTGAGGCCTGCCAGTGAAGTGATCTGCCGTGCCAGCGCAACAATCGCGTTGGCACCACGCTCTGGCTCAACACCGGCATGCGCTGCCCGGCCATGCGCGACCAGAGTAAAATGCCCGATCCCCTTGCGCGCACTGACGATATCGCCGTTTTCGCGTGCTGCCTCAAGTACCAGCGCCAGATCATACGCCGGTGCCAGCTCTGCCAGCAGCGGTGCCGATGCCTGCCAATCCGTCTCTTCATCACTACCGCAGAAGAGGCTGACGACACCAATCTGATCGCTCAGGCCGAGTTCAACAATCGCCTCCATGGCATACAAGCCGCTCAATAGCCCGCTCTTGTTATCACAACTGCCGGGTGCCAACAGCATATCTTGCTCGATCCGCATTGGCCGTGCGGCAGCTGTACCAACCGGATACACCGTATCGAGATGCGCTACCAGCAAGATACGCGCCGTACCATGACCGCGAATACTCACCAGCAGGTTGTCGCCCGCCGTCGCATGCGCCCAGCGCCGTACCTCCCAGCCGCGTCTCGCCGCCCAATCAGCGACCCAGGTTGCAGCAGTATCAACCCCAATCTTGGATTCTGTCGGGCATTCGATAGCACACAGCAGCCGAAGTTCATCAAGATATTGCGGCAGCCGGTTTGCTAGATGCCTGGTGAGCCGGTTATGATCAATCATACACAATGATCCTGGCAATAATCTGGTAACGTCATGTCGCATAATTATAGCAGTATGCACCACGCAGAGGGGTTAAAAGGCACCAAAACGCTTGACATGTTGTTAGAGAACGGTTAGACTCAGCTTTAGAATGGTTATTGACCGGTTATACGTTTGGTGCTATACTATTCGAACAAATGTTTTTATTTCAGAGTTGCATGACCCCGGGCGCAAACAGGCTACTCGGTCTGATTATCGGGAGCGTGTTGCTCTTCGGTTGTGGTGAGCCATTGCAGTTGGCAGAGTCGCCGCAGTTGCCGCAAACTCCATTGATTACTCTGCCGACGAGCACCGGTGCAGTACCGACCGCCATACAGTCGCCGGTCGTTTCGGCGACCGATGTTATTGCAAGCCCGACAGTTGCGCCAAGCCCAACGCTCGTTACCAACCCGACACCCAGCCCGGCGGTTATTATTGTTGTACCGACCACACCGCCGCTGACGAGTGAAGAACGCTGGTTAGCGCGCCAGATCAAGCGTGAAACTTTCGAGGCCCCGCGTATCTATCGGGCGCGGCAGCCGGTTGTGTTGCTCTGGTTCGATCCGCAGACGAGTCAGACACTTGAGATCGGCCGGATCAGTGGCGATATTCCCGCGGTCGCGCAGTTTCGGCTACGTGGCAGCGAAGATCGGGCAATTGCGGTACTATACCGCATTGATGTCGATTTTGGCCTGACGGCCATCTCCGAGGCATTACGAACTCGGATGGCGGCCGCAGGATACACACAAACAGTAGAGGCCTATGTGCTGCTCAGTGATGGCATTGAGGAGCCGGCCCAATGACGAGGAGTCCGCAGCCGTGAGCAGTCGCTATCTCGACATGATGCGCAGCCAGCGTCGGCGTGCGCCGGTACAGTTTACCTCCAAGACCTTGCTTGCGATCCTGGCGGTCATAGCTATGGCCGGTTCGGCTGCCTACTGGTGGGGCGTTCAATCGCAACTCACCGGTAATATCGTGGTGGCAGTCGCCTTTACCGCCATCCTGGTGCTGGCACCACCGAGCCTGGTCTCGTTCTTAATTCCATGGTCACCGGCCGGCATGCTGTTGCAGAAGGTCAATGCTCGTACGTATGCCTTCCCGGTCATCATTGGCTGTGCGCTGTATCTGCTCTACTACAGCTTTCAGATCCAGTGGAGCTGGTGGGCGGCACAACCGGTAGTTGCCAATAGCGGGCTGATCTACCAGCAAGTCTTGATCGGCATGATAGGGTTTATTATTATCCCGGCACTCCTCTGGACACCCGTCTCTTCCGATGAACTGGTTGAACAGGTACGTCAGGCGCATCTCGTCAAGCGTTACGAATTGCAGACACAGGCCGATATTGCGATTTTGCGTGCCACGCTTCTGCGAGCGCAAGAGAAAGCACTGGTCGGATTTGCCAACCTGACGGTTGAAGAGCGCGAAGAGCTCGCCGCCGTCATGAATTCGCTCGTCACCGGCATCGACAAGACACTGCGTGAAGTTGGGCAGACGGTCAAGACGGTCAGTGGTGTGGCACTGCCGTTCGATAGTATGCTCGAAGACAACGAAGACATTCGTGATGTCTTGAATTATATCGGCGATACACTAGTGAATTCAACCCTCAGCGGCCAGCGTGAAGACACCGGAACCGAGCTTGTGCCGGCTCAGGCCGCCGCCGCAACCGCCAAGCGAGTTGAACCTGATCGGCGTAGCGAACGGGAAGCGTTGCGGGATCCGCGTATTCAGGAGGCCTACCGGCGCAGCCGGGCACGCCGTGCGCGCCGCGACGATGACGATTACGACGACCGTTAGGTACTGTAGATCTATGACGCGGCGTGTTGGTGTGCTGGGCGGCACATTCGATCCGATCCACTACGCTCATCTGGCAATTGCCGAAGAAGCGCGGTTGACCTTCGGGCTCGACCGCGTCTTCTTTGTTCCGGCTGCGCATCAGCCGTTGAAGGCCGGTGTACACGGAGCTTCACCCACTGATCGGCTCGCGATGACACGCCATGCCATTGCCGATAATCCGGCATTCGAGGTTTCGCCGCTCGAGATCGAGCGGAGTGGCCCTTCGTATACTGCCGTAACCCTCGAACAGCTCAGCCGCGAAGTCTCCGGCGAGCTCTTTTTCATTCTTGGCCTTGATGTGCTTGTCGATCTGCCACGCTGGCATGCCGCCGAGCGGGTTGTCGAATATGCCCAGCTGATCGGGGTCGGCCGGCCGGGAGCCACCTTTGATGCGATGGCGCTCTTCCAGGCGCTGCCGGGCCTGCGTGGCCGGTTGCATCTGATCGATGGGCCGGGAATGGCTCTTGCGAGTAGTACGATTCGGCGACGTATTGCGGCCGGGCTGTCGATCCGGTATCTTACGCCCGATGCCGTCGTGGCGTATATCGAAGAACGGCAGCTCTACCGCGAATCGTAAAGTACCAATCATGGACACATTACACACAGTGGCGGCACGCTGGGGCTTCGAACTTTCACAGGCACAGCTGGAACAGTTCACACACTATGCCCACCTGTTGACCACCGCAAACCAGCAACTCAACCTGACACGGATCACCGATCCGCATGCGATGATCGTGCGCCATTTCCTCGACTCTCTGGTGTGTGCGCGTTATTGGGGTGCAGTGCCGCAGCGCCTGGCCGATATCGGTAGTGGCGCGGGGTTTCCCGGTATTCCGCTCAAGATTCTGCATCCTACACTCAAGTTGACCCTGGTCGAGAGTATTGGCAAGAAGGCTGCCTTTCTGCGCAATACCGCCGCCGCACTCGGCTTGCACGACGTAACCGTGCTCGATGAGCGTGCCGAGGCAATCGGGCAACTCATCGCCCACCGTGAACAGTATGATGTCGTGACGGCGCGGGCAGTCGCCGAGTTGCGTGTGCTGGTCGAATACTGTCTGCCACTCTGCCGCATAGGTGGGCGTATGCTGGCACCGAAAGGTGCCGCCCCCGAGGTCGAAGTTACCGCGGCATCCGATGCTATTGCCCTGCTTGGCGGTGCACCGGCACGTATTGTGCCAATCGAACTGGCCGATGATGTTGTGCGTACCCTGGTGGTGATTGAGAAGCATGCATCTACCCCGGCGCACCTGCCACGAAAAGTCGGCCTGCCGGCACGCCGGCCCCTATAGCATGTAGCCAGCCCCGAGCAACTATTCGGGGATCTCTCGCGTAGATCCTATTGTGCGAGATGGATGCGGCGTGCTAGAATAAACGCGTATCCACCGCATCGATGGGTCATCAGGTCGGCTGTACCTAACCAGCAGCCACCGCCACAAAGGAGGATCTCACAATGTCTATTTTTGGTCGGATCCGTGATCTGCTGAGCGCAAATATCAACGCCATGCTCGACACGGCTGAGGATCCCGAGAAGATGGCCGACGAGTATATTCGCCAGCTCAACAGCGAGCTCTACGAAGCGAAGACGAATGTCGCCCGTGCGATGGCCGATGCAACCAAGCTGAACAACCAGGAGACACGCTACGCAGCCGAGGCCGACAGCTGGACGGCAAAGGCCGAAGCAGCGTTGCGGGCCGGCGATGAAGAACTGGCTAAGGCCGCACTTGGGCGCAAAGTCCAGGCAGCCAAGATGGCCGCAACCTACCGTGAGCAATCCGATGCCCAGGATTCGCAGGTGGCCCAGTTGCAGGATGCACTGGTGCAACTTGAGACTCGGCTGGCTGAAGTGAAATCGAAGCGTGAGCTGATTATCGCCAAGAAGAATCGCGCCGCGACGCAGGAAGCCATTCAGCGTACCGTGCGCGGGATCGGGAATATCAATGCGATGGACAAGCTCGACCAGCTTGAAGAGCGCGTTGATGATCGGTTGAACCAGGCCGAGGCGATGGCAAAACTCCAGAGCGATTCACTCGATGCCAAGTTCCGCGATCTCGAACGCGACTCGGAAGTTAACTCAGAGCTTGAAGAACTGAAGCGTCGCCTTGGGCAATCGGGCTCATAAGGCGTTTGTTTGCGGGTAGCGTCGATTGTATTCTATCGGTGCTACCCGCAGATCTATTGTGCAGAGCTACCCGTGCCGCGTGTCAGTGTCATCATCCCCTGCTATAACCACGCCCGCTACCTCGCCGATGCCGTCGTGAGCGTCATTGGCCAGACGTACCGTGACTGGGAGATTATTATTGTCGATGACGGCAGCACCGATGCAAGTGCCGCCGTTGCCGCGCAATTGATCGCCGATCAACCACAGGCATCGATCCGGTTGCTGCGGCAGGCCAACAGCGGCCCGGCACACAGCCGCAACAATGGGATCCGCCATTCCCAGGGCGACTACATTCTACCGCTTGATGCCGATGATATGCTGGCGCCCACTCTGCTGGCCCGTATGGTTGCCGCCCTCGACGCCGATCCATCGATCGGGTTCGTCTATTGCGATGTACGCCGCTTTGGTGCCGAGTCGACGACGCTGCGCAGCAGTGCGTTTTCGCTCGACAGGCTGCGTTTTGATGCCATGATGATGCCCGAAACCCTCTTTCGGCGCGAAGCATGGCAGTCGGTCGGTGGGTTCTACGAAGAGCGCGAATTCGCCTACGAAGATTGGGATTTCTGGCTGGCCCTGGCTGCCGCCGGCTGGCAGGGGCATCATATTGCTGAGCCGCTCGTCTATTACCGCCGTACAGCTGAAGGCAGCCGGCTCACCGGCGGCCAGCAGCGCGATCTCGAACTGCGCGCCGAGCTGTTTCTGCGGCACCACACACTCTACCCACCGGCAGTGACGGCATGGGCACAGCGGGTGTGTTCGCCGACCTGGCGCAACAGACGCCACTTGCGTTCAGCTGTTCACTGGCTGGCGGCATTCTGCTGGTATCTGCTGCTGCTGGCCCGCTACCAGCCGGCGCTGCTGCGGCGTGCACTGGTACGGCCACTCTTCTGGCGGATGCCGATCCGGATCCAGGGTATCATGCGCCGATTCGGTGGCTGATTAATCGAACACCTCGACATACTGCGGTAACTCATTGACCGCCCGTGGTATGGCGCCATCACGATTCTCATCGCTGCAATAGTAGGTTGCCGGTTCGACCATATTCAACTGGTCGGTACAGATCGCACGAGCGCCGACCGGTACGCCCAGATTGTATATCAATGGGAAGTCGATCTGCGGCACCCAGAGCACATAGAGCGTACTGCCGGGTTTGCGGAAGGTGAGCACCTGCACCTTGTTGATCTGATCGGGTGGCGGTTCCTTAAGCGGCGGGCCGATATAGCGTGCGCCCTGCAACAGTTTGGCCGAATGGCGGAACGAATAGTAGGCCGGGTATGGCGTCGCCTTGCCGTCTTTATATTCGATCAGATGGCTATGCAAGAAGCCCGGGCTCGGGCTTGCCAGTGTATACCAGAGCGCACCCATGAGATCGAGCGCAATCGCCTCGGCGTAGATGCGGGCGGCATAGTTGGCCTGCTTCTGGCGGAAGTACGGCGGGCAGTTGGTATCGGTATCACAGGTGGCGGCTATCTCGGGCGCCATGAGGGGGCGCGGCGTCAGGCCATACTCATTGAGCAACGCTCGCAGGCTGGCATGCTTGAAGATCAAGCGATCGCCGGCACCCCACTCGCCGTAGGCATGGAAACTGAGCGCATCGAATGAATTGGCGGCACCGGCATCGAACATCCCGCGCACAAAGCCACGTGTCACACGATCATCGGGCCAGAAGTGCGCCAATGCACCGGCAAAGACGGTCGCCTGCGGATTGTTGGCTTTGATCACCGGGTAGACCTGTGCCAGAACGGCACCATAGTAGTTTCCACCGTAGTAGGGTGCCTGGTTGGTTGCCCAACAGCCGGTGCCCGAGTTGTCGATCACCTGATCGGGGCGATAATCCGGCTCATTCCAGATCTCCCAATAATTAACCCGCAGATCACCCTGGGAATAGCGTTGGGTAGCGGCCTGCATGAAACGCACGAAATCGCCGATATACTGTGGGCCGGGGGGGCTACAGACGCGGCCGCGAATACTCTGCGCCCAGGATGGAGTCCACTGCACCACAACCACCGGCTCGATACCTGCGGCGCGCAGACGGCGGATATTAGTATCAAGCGATGCCATCGGGCTCCAATCGTAGCTGCCGCGATTTGGCTCGACAAGCGCCCAGAGCAGATCGCCGGCACGGCTCCAGCGCGGATTGGTGCCTTCGACATACGGCATGATAGTTTCGCTCGTCGAAAGCCGCAGATCGAAGCCGAACGGACTTGGCGCCGCTGGGTTGGCAAGCACCGGCAGGTATGTCCGATATGGGCCGGCCGCCGCCGGTTCGACGGGTGGTGGAACTTCCTGCGCACGAACCGGCGAAATCGGCAACAGGCAGGCCAACACTACGAACCAGGCCAACGAACGAAGCAGTGGATATCGGCGGCCAACAGGTCGTGCAACACGGTAACGTACTCTCAACGTACGGGCAAGATTCATCAGGGTGAAACCTCAACATAGTGGGGCGATCCATCGACTGTGACCAGAATAATACCATCGCCGTCACTGTCGGAGCAATCAACCGATTGTACCGGATCGCGTTCAAGGTGGGTGGTGCAGGTCGCCTGTGCCCAACGCGGAACCGTCAGGCGTTGGATATGGCTACCGCGTGCTTCGGGCACCCACAGCAAATAGAGCGTGTTGATTCCTTTGCGAAACGTGAGCATGTGGATCGTATTGGGGCGTTGCGGCGGCTGGCTGGTGATTGGCGGGCCGATATAGGCTGCACCATACAACAGATCGATCGAGCGCCGCAGGGCAGTATAGGCCGGGCGCGGCTTCAGCTGCCCCTGTATCTCGTCGATAAGCTGGCTTTCGAGGAAGCCGGGTGGCGGCGACACCATGGTATACCAGGCCGAACCCATCAGGTTGAGCGACAGCGCGATGCCGTAGATTCGGGCGGCATAATTGCTCTGGAACTGGGCGAAATCCGGTGGGCAGGTCAGCGCATCATAACATGTGGCCCCAATTTCGTCGGCAAACAGCGGCTTCGCCTGCAAGCCGAACTCTGCCAGGCCTTGCCGCATGCTGACCGTCTTGAGCACCAGCCGGTCGAGCGCCCCCCAGGTGCCGTAGGCATGGTAGCTGAGCACATCAAATGAACTGCCGGCACCCTGTTTGAGCATGCCGCGCAAAAAACCGCGGGTCACGGTTTCGTCGGGCCAGAAATGGGCAAACCCGGCCGCCAGAATGACCGCATGCGGATTGGCACTCCGGATCGCCGGTGCTACCTGTTGCAACACCAGGCCATAATAATCACCGCCATAGTAGGGTGGAATATCGTTTGCCCAGCAGCCCACACCCGCATCAGCCTTAACCTGTTTGGGATTGTAATCGACCTCATTCCAGATCTGCCAGTAATCGACACGTAACGGGCCATCGGAATAGCGGGTCACCACAGCTTCGACAAAACGCACAAACTCATGCAAGACAGTACCGTCGACCGGGCTGCACAGGCTGTTGGGCAGGCTCTGCGCCCAGGCCGGCGATTGTTGAATGATCAAGATCGGCTCGACCCCGATTGCTCGCAGGCGGCGGATATTGGCATCGACGGCGGCCATCGCTTCCCAACGATAGCCAGCCCCACGAACCGGCTCAACCTGCGACCAGAGGATATCACCGGCACGCGCCCACGACGAACGGAGCGGCACAACATAGGGGATAGCTGCACTGCTGACACTACTGCGCAGATCAACACCGATACGAACGATGGCACTACGATTCTGCAGGATCGGCAGGAAGGAACGATATGTGCCGGCTGCGGCTGCCGGCGGCGTGGTGGGAAGCAAACCGATGACAACGATAAAGAGACACAAAAGGCATATCCGTGGGATCTGACGTTGCATGAATGGCTCCGTTATCTGGCTATCTGTGTATTATAACGATCTCTTGTGCTACACTCCGGCGTACCTGCACATGACAGATGGCCAACAACCCTCACACATCACACTAGAGCGACGTGCAAACGATTGATCACTGGGAGCGCGGGCGGCTGCCTGCATGCGCACAGAGCGACTTCTGCACCTCGCTATAAGCCGCTGCGCGGCACAGGATCACGTTGCGTGGAGGAACGACCCTCGCGCCACTGCATCCTTTATAGCCAAGTGCAAAACGATTGATCATTAGAGCCGTGCGCAAGATGCGTACATGCGGGTGGGACGCCCGCGCTCCCAAGGTGCAGGTGGCTCAAGGTTTCTGCATCTAGCTATAAGTGGTGCTGCGCGCCTGCGGCACCAAAAGAGAGTATGCTATAATGCGCTCGAAGAGGGCGTATCAAGGAGCATACTGTGGATGTGACGCTCGCCGAGCGGCATAAGGTCGAGCAACAGTTTCATGATCATGTCGCCGGCCGAGAACGCACCGATTTCTATGCATGGGGCGCACTTGATGCCGCCGATGCCTATGCGCGCAGCCTGATTGATCGGCCGGCCGGCGCCCGTATCCTCGATCTCGGCTGTGGCGACGGTGAAAACACGCTCTACTTTGCCGAACGCGGGGCACAGATATGCGCCATTGACATCTCGGCCGGGCAGGTTGGCGTCACGCGGCAACGAGTGGCACGCGCCGGCTACAGTGCGCAGGTGAGTGTTCAGCAGATGAGCGGTGAGTATCTGGGGTTTGCCGACGGCACGTTTGACTATGTTTTCGGCCACTCGGTGATGCATCATACCGATCTGGCAATCACACGCAACGAGATCCGGCGCATTCTACGCCCGGGCGGCCGGGCAATCTTCCTCGAACCGCTCGACCACAACCCGCTGCTGCAGATCTTTCGCCGTCTGACCCCTAATCGGCGGACGCCAACCGAGCGCCCGCTCTCTATGCGTGATATCACCTTCTTCGCCGAGCCGTTTGCCGCACACCATCACCGTGAATTCTATTTGCTGGCGCTCGCGGCATGGGGCTTTGTTCCGCTGCGCATGGAACAGCCATATCGTGCAGCCCTGGCAGCACTCAATCTGCTCGATCGGGCACTGTTTGCCCTGCGGCCCGATCTCGGGCGCTTCGCATGGGTCACGGTGATTGCGCTGACGCGCTGACGAGAGGCGGTATCGGCATGCATGAACATGAGGCTGATCAGCTGCCGCTTTCGGTGATCGTGCTGACATGGAACTCGCAGCAGTTTGTCCGGGCATGCCTCGACTCACTCATACCTCAACTGCCCCGGCGTGCCGAGATCATCGTTGTCGATAACGGCTCGCATGATGCAACGCTCGACCTGCTGGCCAATTACCCTGTGACGCTGATCGCCAACCACGAGAATCGCGGAGTCGGCCCGGCACGCAACCAGGGGCTGGCCGCAGCACGCGGTGATATAGTACTCGTGCTCGATATCGATACGATTGTGCAGCCGGGAGCGATTGCAACCCTGGTGCATGCGCTGGCTGCCGATAGCCGAATCGGTGTTGTCGGGGCCCGACTTGAAGCCCCGGACGGTTCGCTCCAGTATACCTGTCGTGACTTCCCAACCCTGCTTTCAAAACTCGCGCGGCAGTTTCCCACCAGCTTGCAACAGCGGGTGCTGCGAGCAAATGAACTGCGCGATTGGGATCATGCCAGTGCGCGCTATGTCGGGTATGTGATCGGTGCTTGCCAGTGCATCCGGCGGCAAGCGCTGGTGGATGTCGGGCCATATGACGATGCAATCTTCTATGGCCCGGAGGATGTCGATCTCTGTTTACGAATGTGGCGGGCCGGCTGGCGAGTCGCGTATGTTCCTGCGGCTCGAATCACCCATCTGGAGCAGCGGATCACCCAATCACACCGGTTGCGGAATCCGATTATGCGCCGTCATGTCGCCGGGCTCGTGCGCTATTTTCTCAAACACCGCTATGTGCTGCGTGCACCGTCGTTTGCACAGCAGAACCAACCATACATCTATGAAAGTACTGGTTCACAATCCGAAGAGCATACCGCAGCTACGGAGTTCGCCGCACTTGCGCCTCGAGATCTCTGAACGCCGCCTGTTGCTGCGTAGCGTTGATACCGCTATTGCGGCATTCTGTGCCTTTGGTGCCTTGCTGTTCTGGGCACTGCTTGCCGGGCGTCCGTTCGACCTGGCACTCGTGCAAGAGCAGATCGCCTGGGTGCTGTTGATTCTGATCGGCTGGCCGATCTGGCTGGCACTCAACGATATGTATGTCTTGCGGGCAGCGGCACGCACCAGCCTGGTGGTGCGACGCCTGCTACTGGGCGGGATCGTCCTGGCAATCATCTATCTCGGGCTCTTCTTTATTGCCGCGCGCACCCCGGTAACCGGGGCGTTGCCGCATGTTTTCGGCAGCCTGGAAGCCAACAGCCCACCGCTGCGCTTTGCACCGATTGTGGCGATCGGCGCTTCGACCTTCTTGCTGGCTGTGTGGCGGCTGGCCTATATTCGCGTGTTGGCCGGGCCGCACACCCGCCGCCGCCTGATTATCCTGGGCGCCGGGCGCGCCGGCAAAACCATCTGTGATGCACTGGTGCAATCGCACAACCCGTATTTCGAAGTCGTCGGATTCATCGATGATGATCCGGCAAAACAACAGGCGGAGATCGCCGGGGTGCCGGTGCTCGGCCCCCACGAGCAGATGGTCGCAATCGCCGCCACAGCCGCGATCGACGAGATCGTGATCGCCATCAGCACTGATGTGAGCGGTGGCGTGTTTCAGGCAGTCATGGATAGTTATGAGCGTGGATTAGCGATCACACCGATGCCGCTGCTCTACGAACAACTGACCGGGCGCGTTGCGGTTGAACATATCGGCAGCCAGTGGTATGTGGCCTTGCCAATCGAGCCGCAAAGCGGTCGCGCAGCACAGATGGTTGTCAAACGCACTCTGGATCTGGTGTGCAGCCTGCTGCTTGGCTTGCTGTTATTGTTATTGCTACCGCTGGTGGCACTGGCGATCCGGCTCGACAGTGCCGGGCCGATCTTCTACCGCCAGGAACGACTCGGGCGGCATGGCCAACGCTTTGTCGTGCATAAGTTCCGCTCGATGACGACCGATGCCGAACGCGATGGTACACCACGCTGGGCCGATAGCGACGACCCACGGGTGACACGTGTCGGGCGCTGGTTACGGCGTCTACGGCTCGATGAACTACCACAGGTGTTGAATGTCGTCCGTGGCGAAATGAGTATGGTCGGGCCACGCCCCGAACGGCCGGAATTCATCGATCAGTTGCAGCGCGATATTCCGTTCTACCGCACCCGGCTGGCAGCCCGGCCAGGGTTGACGGGCTGGGCACAGATTAACTATGGCTATGGTAGCTCGGTTGAAGATGCCCTGATCAAACTTCAGTATGATCTCTTCTACCTGAAACATCAATCGCTCTGGTTCGATATCAAGATCCTGATCCGAACGATCGGGGTCGTTTTGCGCATGCAGGGTCAGTAGCGTGTGGCGAGCACGGCTTGTCGATAGCATGTGGTTGCTGGTGTTGCCGGCGCTGGTGCTTGTGATCGGCCTGGTGTTGGCGAATACCTCACTTGAGCGGCGGGTTGATCATCCACATGCAGATCACTATCTGGTCGATTTCCGCGAACTCGCACGCAAAGAAAACCGGGCCTACCGCTGGTCGCAGCGCCGTGGCGCACTGGCGCTCGACGGCCTGGCGCATGTACCGCTCCTGCTCGAAGTACACATGACCTCGCCCCGCGCACCGGGTGATACGCCGGCCACCCTGCAGATCGAGCGTGGCGACCGGGTCATGGGGCGGTTTGATCTGAACGGCGAATGGCGGCGCTATCGCGTCATGCTGCCGGCATCACCCAACGCCGATGCCGATATTCGGCTCCGCATCCCGACCTTCAACCCCGAGGGCGGCCGCCGTGGCCTTGGGTTGGCACTGCAAAACTGGCAGGTGTGGCCGATCGAGCCGCAGCCCGGATCAGTTGGGCAGCTCGTTGTGGCCAGTACCATGCTTGGGCCGGGACGATTGCTGATCTTGCTGCTGCTACCCACGCTGGCGGCAGCCCTGGCTATGGCTCTGGCGTACAGGTTACGGCTGGCGGTGCGCTCGACTCGCATGGCAACCGGTGCTGCCGCACTGTTGGCAACCATAGGGATCGCCGCAGCAGCAGCACTGCCACACGAGACCCTCTACTGGATTCCACGCGAACGGCTCCTTGTAACAATGCTCGCGGTGGCAATCACAACTCGCTTGCTGCTGCCGCACTGGTTTGTGCCATGCGAACGATGGCTCCTGCACCAGTTACGTAACGACCAGCGCTGCATGCAATGTGTGGTCGGCACGGCGCTGCTGGTTGGCGGCGTATATGTTGTGCTGCTACCGCCCTGGCAACACTATGACGAACCGGCGCACTTTGAGTATGCCTGGATGCTCGCCAATCATAGCCTGCGCCCCACACCACACGATATTCCCGCCGAGCTTGCAGCGATCGGCGGCGAGGCACGTGCCCTCGGTCATCTGCCCGGCTACCACCTGATCGTCAGCCTCCCGTTGCGCCTCGTCAGTGGGCTTGATTTCATCAGCCAGCTGTATGTCGGCCGCATGGTCTCGCTCGTGCTCTTTGCCCTCACCGCCGCCATTGCCGTGGCCATTATGCGCGAGCTCACCCGGCCCGGTGCTGCGCTGCGCTGGTCGGTACCATTGGCACTGGTGCTGCTGCCCCCTTTCGCCGATCTCATGACCGGCGTCAACAATGATGTCGGTGCCGTGGCGGCCTTCACCCTGTTTCTCTGGGGTGCCGTGCGGACGATCATCCGTGGCGTCACCTGGTGGCGATTCGGCTGGGTTGCGGCCACAGCGGTGATATGCGTGCTGATGAAGAACACCGCTGCACCAGCGCTGCTCTTCGGCCCGCTGGCGCTGTTGCTGGCGATCTGGCAGCAGCGTGGCTGGCGCTGGCGCTGGCTCGTTGCCGCCGCCGCGACACCGCTGCTGATTGTCATTCCACTGACGGTTCAGTGGGATGATCCCGCCTACTGGTATCGTTGGGGATCGGCGCGTGATACGGCCCGCATCGAACAAACCGATGCCCCCTTCGGCAGGCATGTGCTGCAGGTTGAAGGGCGCCCGGATTGGGGGCCGCAGGGTCTTTCAAGCCCACTCTTCAGCACCGATGCCCGCCGGCTAGGCGGCGGCACCGTGACGGTCGGCGCGTGGGTATGGGCCAGCCGCCCGGCCGTTATACCGGCACCCGGTATCATGTACGATCGTGGCGATTTCGTCGTTGTGGTCGAAACACCACCGATGAGCGTCACAACCACACCAACATTTACGGCATGGAATGTTGCTGTACCGCCATCAACCGGATCGCTGCACTTTATGTTGAGTGCCGCGATGCCGGCCGACGCAGAACCGATTACGATCTATGCCGATGGAATGATCCTGGCGGCCGGCAGATACCCGCCTGATGTTGTGCCGCAGTTTGCTGATCCTGCCGGGCAACATGGCGTATGGGGCAATCAGCCGTTCACCAATCTGATACGCAACTCGTGGGCGGAAGACCCCGGCCCACGGCTGCGCGACGAGATCGAACAGGCCAGCTACTATTACCTGCGCCGATCGCCATCGCAGTTCCTCATGGCGCTCTTTGATATCGAACGAACGGCACCCGTGATCGTGCTAGAAGTCATCCCATGGATGATCTTTGCCCTGTTTGGTGCCTATGCCTGGAGCCAGATCCGGCTCGAAGGGGCGTGGTGGCCGTGGCTATTCGGCATCTTTGTGAGCGGTGCGCTGGTTGGTTCGGTACGCTGGTGGATCGGAGCTGCCGTCAGGCAAGCCGGCGCGCAGCGTGTCGCACTTGGCTTCCTGGCGCTCGTCGGTGCCGCAATCTGGGCCAATGCCGTCTTGCGGCTGCTGCCGTTGCTGCGCACCGAGCCGCTGCCGTTTCCCCGTTATGCGTTTCCCGTCATTCTCGTGACCCTCGTCGCGCTGGTTGGCGGATGGGCCATGTTGTTTCTACCGCGTCTGCATGATCGTATCAATGGATTGATACTGATTGGATTCGTCATCCTCAACTGCTTTGCAATTGCCGCAATCCGCGGATTCTTCCAGATACAGCAGTAGTCTGCTGAATTGTCATCTTCTGCTCATCCCCTGCTATTCTCAATAGTGAAGCGCACTCCTACAATACGGTCGAGATCCTGGATGCAACCGATCAACCGTACGAGGAGGCACTTCATGATGCAGCACAGCACCACAGGCCATACCGCACGGGCTGCGACACAGCGGGCGTTGCGTGCCGTACGGGTTCCGGTTGAACGGATCGATCCCACTGCAACGGCATTGGTTGATGATCCAACCCAGCTGGAACTGCTCGAACTTGAACGGCACTGCCAGATCGAAAGTGAACGCTTCTATCGTGGCCAATCACACGACACACGCTATGCCTATGAGCTCTTTCGACGGGCACTGGTTGAACGCGATGAACAGGCATGGGCCTGCCTCTACAACCACTATCGCAGCCTGGTCGAGAGCTGGGTGCGGCGCAGTGGTGCGTTTGCCAGTAGCGGCGAAAGCAGCGAATACTTCGTCGGCCCGGTCTTTACCCGCTTCTGGCAAGCGATCTCGGCCGAACGGTTTGCTTCATTCCCAACCCTGGCATCACTATTGCACTATCTGCAACTCTGCGCCGGGTGTGTGGTGATCGATAGTGTACGTGCACAATCGTGGGGTGAAATGGTGTCGGAAGATGCAATACCATACGGTCATGCAGCCCAGATATCACCCGATGAAGAGGCCATGGATCGTGTGAGTCGGGTTGAATTCTGGGAATATATCAACACCCAGTTGAGCAATGAAGCCGAGCGTGTGGTTGTCTTCAGTTCGTATGTCCTTGGCATGAAGCCGGGGGATATCTTCCAGCGGCATGCCGATCTATTCGCCAGTATCACCGAGGTCTATAACGTCAAGCGTAATGTACTCGGGCGGCTAAGCCGTAATCAGGAACTCCGGCAGATGTTTGGGATGTGAGCGGGTATGCCGCAAAAAGCATAGCGGGCTGCGTTTATACCAGAGAACAACTATTTCGTTTGGCAGCGGCCACGTTACTGCCGGAGCATGCCGATGACTACCCCTCTCTGCGAGTGCTGTACCGCATCCCCCGCAATGCACGAAGCGGCGCTGATTGCGTTCGCCGATGGCGACAGCAATGAGATCCTACGTCAGCATCTGGTGGAATGTGCCTGCTGCGCTGCACGAGTTGCAGAGTTTCGCACCCTGCAGCAATTCCTGCGATCTCGTCTCTTTCGTGCCCTCTGCCCTACGAGCGACGACCTGATGAATCATGTGTTGGGCATGCTGCCGATCAGCCAGGTTGCTTCGTTCGATGCCCATCTCGCCAGTTGCCCACACTGCGCCGCCGAGCTACGCATGCTGACACTCCTGAGCGCTGTTCATTCCTGAACACCAGGTAGGCCCGGCGTATAGCACTCCAGAACAGCAGCATCCGACCCACAGCCACAGCAGCGCACGCACTACCTCTGCGGCTTTGTATTTGCCGCTCAACTCTCGGCAGGCGCCGGATCCCCACTGACAGCCCGCTGATAGGCAGCAGCAGCCAGCACACGTGGTTGGGCGGCCAGCAACCGCGATAGCCAGCGCTGGCGTTCGGCATAGCCGGGAATAAGATCGGGATGTTGCAACAGGTATTCGCGCTGAAAGATACGAATAGCATCCCAACGCGCCAGAAGCCGCTGCCAGGCAGCTTCTTCGAGCCGACTCAGGGTCTCAACCGCCGCCGGATCAAGAGTTTCAGCATAGACGAGTTGCAGCAGATACGGATCAACCGGATCGGCCGGTTGCGGAATCTGCTGTTGCCAGGCAGAATCGGCGGCCGGCTGGATCTCCGGCGTGTATGGCTGTGGCCAGGGTAATGGCCGAAGCGAGAGCGGCCCGGCAACCATACCGTTACAGCGAAAGATGGCATACTGATGCTCGTGTGGTTGCTGCCGGCTAATATCGCCTGCACTCAGCAGGTTCGCACCATACAGCCGGGCATAGGTTGACGCATCCGGTTCGTTGGTCTGCAGGATCACCCGGTTAGCAGTATTGATCAGCATCAAGTCGGTCAATTCACCCAATTGTGAAAGTGCCTGGTGTGCATAGACACTCGGAATGCCAAGGCTACGCAGGCGGGTAATGGCCGTTGCGATATCGCGTGCATCACCAGTGCCAATCAGAACCTGCAGTTCATCAACGACCAACGGGTAGTTGGATCGGGCACGATCGGCACCCGCCCGGGCAAAGGCTGCACGTACGAATGCCTGCAGATAGAGCATACCTATCGCCCCCGACAGATCGCCGAGTGTCATGTCGGGCAGCGGCATGAGCAGGATCATCCCCTCTTCGATCACCGTGAGCAGATCGATGGATGAGACCGGCTGAGCAAAAAGGAGCCGGGTTGTCTCGGCGGTGAGCAAGAGATCGAGCCGGCGCAGCAGTGCATCGCGGCTGGTGCGCTGGCCTTCGCCAAGCCGCGGGAAAACAGTTCGCCAGAATTCAACAACCTCGTGATTGGTGCAGTGCAGGGTGAGTTGCATGCGATAGGTTTCGTCGATCAGCACGCGCTTGATATGTGCCAGTGTCGGTTGCGGTTCGGCCTCGATCACCAGCAGAGTTGCCATCTGGGCAAACTGCTGCATACCGGCGGCCCGCCCCCAGGTTTCGGGATCGAGGCGGGCGGAGGACACCCGGCCCCGGCCAAACGCCCCTTTCGTCGCGCCCGGGCGGGCTCGGTCAACCGGCGCCCGTCGGGTCCACCCCAACGGGCCGCCTCGCCCAGCGCGCCCGGCACCG
>CALLZL010000168.1 GCA_937859575.1 uncultured Chloroflexota bacterium | reverse complement strand
GGGTGATCTGACCGCCGGCTGGGGTATAGCGTAGTGCATTACTGATCAGGTTTCCGAGCACCTGCAGCATGCGTTCGCGATCAACAGCTATGTCCGGCAGATCGTCGCCGGCGGCTACCAGAAGTGTCTGCTGTTGCCGTTCGGCCTGGGGCTGGAATGCAGCCGCTGCGGCGGAGAGGAGATTGCGGGGCGGCAGCAACTCGCGGTGCAGGGTCAGTTCGCCGGCCTCGGCCAGCGAGAGCAGCCGCAGATCGCCGATCAGCCGTTGCAGCCGGCCGGCTTCGCCATACATGATCTCGAAGCGTTCGCGGGTTGGTTCGAGCACCCCATCGCGCATTCCTTCGAGGTAGCCGCTCAGCACACTCAGCGGGGTGTTCAGTTCGTGGGCGATATCGGCCGTCATGCGGCGGCGGGCGGTATTGGCCTGTGCCAGGTCGGCGCTCATCTCGTTGAAAGCCTGCACCAGCACCCCGATTTCATCCTTGCTCGTCGTACGCACCTGCTGGTTGAATGCACCACTGCGCATGGCACCGATTGCGGCGGTGAGATCGGTGATCGGGCGGGTCAGCAGCCGCGCCAGCACGATCCCGGTGATTAGGGCCAGCGTCGCACCCCCGATCGACGCATAGACGAGTGTCTTGTCGATGCGGGCGAGGAATTCGCGTTCGCGCTGGCTGCGTTCGGCGGCCCGGCCGATGGTGATGACGGTTCCGACATGGGTGCCGTCGATGATGACCGGTGTGCCGCCGGCGAGGGTTTCGGCGGCGATCCGGCTACCGGGGCGCTGTGAGCCGCCCCGGGTGACGAGTACACCATCGGTATTTGCGAGCACAAAGAGCGCCTGGCCTGGCGGGATCGCCGGTCGGCCATATGCCTGGCCTGGCTGCAGACGCCGCATGCCGGCGGCGCTATCGAACCCCTGCCATGTGCCGAATTCGCGATAATACTCGGCGGCCAGTTCGACATACGCATCGCGCTCGCGTTCGAACAGGAAGCGTTCGAAATCGGCACCCGCCAGTGAACGCGCAAAAACGCCAACCAGCGCGATACTCGCCAGCCCGGTAAGCACAAAGGCCAACGCCAGCCGGGCCGTCAGCGAACGAGCGATCACGGTGTACCTGCCGCTTCGTCGGGGCGCAGGCGATAGCCGACGCCAAAGACGGTCTGGATATGTTGCGGATGGGCCGGATCGGTTTCGATCTTGCTGCGCAGATTGCGGATATGCACATCAATGGTGCGCTCAACCCGTTCGGCGGGATCGCCCTGTAGCCGTTCGAGCAGTTCGTTGCGGCTGAAGACACGCCCGGGGAAGTTCAGAAACAGGGCGAGGAGTTCGAATTCCGACGGTGTGAGATCGACACTGCGACCGGCCACCTGCACCAGGCGAGTTGCGCGATCGAGCAGGATCGGCCCGGCCCGTAACAGGCTATTGCTCACCGGCTGCCCGGTGCGGCGCAGCACCGCCCGAATGCGCGCCGTCAGTTCGGCCATGCCGAAGGGCTTGGTGACATAATCATCGGCACCGAGTTCGAGACCGATCACCTTGTCGCTCTCGTCGAGCCTGGCCGTCAAGAGAATAATCGGCGTGTCGTGATGACGCCGGTAGTGGCGGATGAACTCATAGCCGTCGAGTTCGGGCATCATTACATCGAGCAACACCAGATCGGGCGCTTCCTGCTGTGCGACCACAAGAGCTTCGCGACCGTTTGCGGCGCTCAGTGTGCGGAATCCCTGGGCTGCCAGGTATTCACGCAGCAGCATGCGCATGCTCTGGGTATCATCGACAATCAGGATCGTTTTTGCCATGGATCTGCATCACCGGTTTTCAGATACCCGGACGGTCATCCAGTTTGGCCAACCGACCGTATAGTTCTATGAACCCGCGGGATCGTAGCTACATACTCAGAACACACAACGAAGAAGAGGAGAGAGACACGTGAAACACCTGCTTCGCCAGTTTGGCCTGCTTGCCATCCTGGTTGCACTTATGGGCGGTATCGCCGCCCCGGCCGCCGCCGCGCCACGTGGCCCGACGATTGTCGATGTCGCGATTGCGGTGAATAGCTCGGGGCCGTATGCCGGCCAGTTTGATACCCTGATCGCTGCGGTGCTGGCCGCCGACCCGGCAGTGCTGGCAACCCTCGCAGGCAATGGTCAGTATACGGTATTTGCGCCGACCGATGATGCGTTTGCCAAGCTGGGCCTGACCCCCGAGAATGTCGGCGTCGCACTCGATCAGCAGACACTGACGAGCGTGCTGCTCTACCATGTGTCGCCTGGCCGGCGGGCGTCGAATGCAGTGATCGGCTCAAAGCGCATCAACACGCTGGGTGGTGGCTTCCTGCTGCAGAAGGGCGGCGTGTTGACCGATAATCAGGGCCGCACTTCGAACATCATCGTGACCGATGTCGCCGCCGCGAATGGTATTATTCACGTCATCGATACGGTGGTACTGCCGTAGGTTGCTGATCTACACCTTTACGAGAGACGCAAACCTTTGCGTCTCTCCACCTCTTACACCGAGATCCCAACCGTCAGACGTGCGGTATATCCACTGGCCGGATCGCCGGTCATCGCGGCCATCTGCAGGGCATACCCATCGCGGAAGATACCATCGGTGTTCAGGCTGAGTTGCGCCAGATTGCGCGCGCTGGTACCGTAACCGTCGCTTGCATACACCGCTTCACAGGTATCCTGTGGAAAGGCAAACTGCGAGGTGTGGACGGCATTGGCGGCACTGGTAGCCTGTTGCAGCGCCGGGTAGATCTCGAAATGCACATGCGGCCAGCGGCCGGCATAACACCCCGGAAAGATCGTTGTAAAGGTGAGCCTGCCATCGTTCGCGGCCGCCTGTACCCCCCGCAGATAATCTTCGCCGGTTACGCCACTGCTATACATCGAATAGCGCCCTTCACGATCGCAATGCCATGCATAGATGGTATAGCCGGCGAGTGGCGCGCAATCGCCACCGGCCTGCACCAGGGTCAGTTCGATCGTACACGGAATTCCCTGTGCAACATTGCCGCTACCCAGGCTGGTACGCAGATCGCTGCGCACGATCCCGGCCAATGCCAGTGCGTTGAGGGTCTGATTAGATGCTCGAGCGCCGTTGGCTGGGAATGGCCCGGCTGTTTCGGCTGGAATTTCGGCCACACACTCAGCAGGTGTTGCTGCCTCCGCCGGCGCAGGGGTCGCACCGGCGGCAATGGTCGCCGGTGGATTGGTCGCAGTCGCGACGGATGTCGCTGCCGGCACTTCTGTTGCCGATCCCGTGCTCGGAACTGCGGCCGTTGCCAATACGGCTGTGGCGGTCGGTTCGGCAGCCGGGGCGGCACAACCGGCCAGCAGCATGCCAATACCAAGCGCCCCCAGCTTGAGGATTCGCCGCCGATCGACTGGCGAGCGCGTCAGCATGGCAAGATCGGCTTGCAAACCGAGGTCGTGGATATCATAGTGCGTCATTGAAGATCTCCGCTTTTTGTGCTGCTGTACCCGCAGCACCGATGAGTCGATGGCGTCGGCATCGGTAGAAGGTTTGTAAAGCGATCACAGAGAAGCGAGCTCTTGGTTGCCCGCTTCTCTGTGCGTTGCGACGGAGCTACCATGCTCCTATGCTGTGGCCCACGTGTACCGTGGTTCTCACGAGCCGGATTCGGGCGTTGCTGTCGGTAGCTTCGCCGGGCCACGGCCACGGCCGCCGCTTCCCGGGCCACGGCCGTTGCTCCAGGCAGGTGGGCCGCGCCGTACGGCAGCGGGTTTTTCGCTGAAGGCCACAATTGCCGTTGCGGTAAAGGTACCGTCGTCGGCGCGGATGCCTTCGGCGCGAAGGTGCATGCCGACGGTGATGCTGGCGAGCGTGGCGGCGGCACCGTCAAGGGTAAAGGTGGTAGTAGCAGAGGTGACGATCTGCTGGCTGCCGTGCGGGGTTGCAACCGTAAGCGTGGTTCCCGCTACCGCCGTCACTTCACCACCGACGTGTGGGCCGCGCCCGCGGCCGGGGCCACGTTCGAGGCTCGGGTCGCTTGCCGCCCATGCGACGCCTGCGGTTGCCGTGCCGGCGGCGGCCAGCAACGCACCGGCAGTTATGCTAAGAAATTGTCGTCGTTTCATGATGATCTCCTGTTCTGAGAGGGGCGTATACGCCCGTTGTGCTTATGGCCTAACTATAGTACAAAGATGTTCAGGAGATGTTCAGAGAATATGAGAACAGTGTGAGGAAGCGCCACAACGCGGCTATTCGACCGTCACACTCTTGGCCAGGTTACGCGGCTGATCAACATCGGCACCGCGATGGACGGCGACATGATACGCGAGTAACTGCATCGGAATACTCGTCAGGATGGGTGTCAGGAGCGGTAGCGTTGCCGGTACGTCGATCACATAATCGGCGTGTTCGCGGATGCGCTGATCGCCCTCGGTGGCGATAGCAATCACATGGCCGCCACGCGCCTGCACCTGTTCGATATTCGAGAGCATTTTGTCGTACACACCATCGCGCACCGCAATACACACCACCGGCAGATCGCGGTCGATCAGGGCAATCGGGCCATGCTTCATCTCGCCGGCCGGGTAGCCTTCGGCATGGATATAGCTGATCTCCTTGAGCTTGGCAATCGGGTAGTTGACCTGCCGGCCGAGGAAGAGAGCATCACCGGCGGTATGGTAGCGTTCGGCAAGCTCCTCGTAGATCGCCTGTTGTTCGAGGATGCGCGCAACTTTGCCGGGGATCTCGATCAGCGCCTGGATATGCTCGCGGATCGCGGTGGGTGCCAGGGTGCCGCGTGCACCTGCGATGCGTAATGCCAGCAGGTAGGATGCGGTGAGCATAGTGGTGAAGGCTTTGGTCGAAGCCACGCCGATCTCAGGCCCGGCATGCAAATAGATCGTACCGCCGTCGGCGAGGCGGGCCGCCTGGCTGCCAACCGCATTGACGAGCGCAACACTGCGCACCCCCTGGGTACGCGCCTCTTCCATCGCCGCCAGCGTATCGACCGTCTCGCCGCTCTGGGTGATCGCAAGCAGCAGGGTGTCGTTGCCGAGCAGCGGCTGGCGATAGCGGAATTCGGAGCCGTAATCGACATCGACCCGCAGCCGGGCCAGCATTTCGATGAAGAATTTCGCCACCAGGCCGGCATGCCAGGCGGTGCCACAGCCAACCGCACAGATCCGGCCGATCCGGCGCAGTTCGTCATCGTCGATCTGCAATTCATCAAGCACAACCCGCCCGGTGTCGAGGTCGATCCGGCCCCGCAGAACATCAGTCAGCGCCCGTGGCTGCTCGGCGATCTCCTTCTGCATGAAGTGCTTGTAATCACCGCGTGCCGCCGAGACCGGATCCCAGGGGATGCTGATCGGCCGGGGTTCGATCGGTGTGCCGTCGAGGTGTTCGATCTGTACCCGGCCGGCTTCTATCAGCGCCAGCTCGCGATCTTCGAGGAAGATCACATCGCGGGTATGGTCGAGGATTGCCGGAACATCAGAGGCCACAAACATCTCGCCGTCGCCGGCACCAAGCACGATCCCACCGGCATTCCCGAGGCGTGCTGCAACGATCCGCCCCGGTTCGCGGCTCGTCATGGCGACGATCGCATTACCGCCGCGGAGTTCGGCCAGGGTACGCCGCACCGCCTCGACAAGCGAACCGGCGCTGTTATAGTGATCGCCGAGCAGCCGTGCAATCACCTCGGTGTCGGTCTGTGATGCGAAGGTATGGCCACGTGCCTGGAGTTCGCCCTTGAGTTCCAGGTAATTCTCGACGATTCCATTCTGGATGACGACAATCGTGCCGCTGGCATCGCGATGCGGGTGGGCATTCTCTTCCGTCACACCGCCATGGGTCGCCCAACGCGTATGGCCGATACCACACGAACCATGCAGTGGTTGTTCGCGCAACTGCGCCACCAGGTTACTGAGTTTGCCGACACTCCGCCGCAGTTCGATCTGCTGCCCGTTGCCAATCGCGATCCCGGCCGAATCATAGCCGCGATACTCAAGCCGGCCCAACCCGCCAACCACGATCTCGGTCGCGTCGCGTGGGCCGATATACCCAACAATTCCACACATGCAGGTGCTCCTTATCGCACTGTGCAGCAGTATTTGTAGGCCGGCATGCGCGCATTGTGGGCGACCCGGCAACTGGCCATGCTACACAGCGCTGTTATGTTTGATGATGCGAGGTAGTCGAGTGCAAACGGAACCATCCGGCGATCGCTGGATCTACCGACACCCAACACGGCGGAAGCCTGTGTCGGGTGGGTGTGCAGCACAGCACCGGGTAGCTACGAATACACGAACTCCTACAGCACCCGAGGACGCAATGGGGCTGGAGCTTGAGGTATGGGAAGTTATGCACTGCGCCCCTTTTGCCGCACCCGTCGCCGGATGATCTTGTTGGGGCGTTTACAGGCGGTGGCACGCCTGGGAGGCATCCGCTGATCTGATCGATGTTCTACGCAGGCCTATCTGCTGCGTATTAGCACTACCTCGCGGTAGGAACCTCCACCTCGTCAACTGTGTAGCCGGGCCACCCCGGCTGCACAGCCCATGCGCTTTGACATTCGCTGGTTGATGACACCTCCGTTACGCGCCCTGCCTGGCGATCTCATGGCGTGCAGTATAGCATTATCTGAGGTGAAATCAACTGACGAGTTGTTCACATCGGTTAGCAGCGAACAGCTATGGTATGATAGAAAGGTAGTCATGCACAGTAGTATGGGGGCTGGTAGACGTGGAACGCCTTGCAAAGCGGGTTGCCGGATTCGGCACCTCGATCTTTACCGAGATCACCGCACTTGCCGTTCAGCTCAATGCCGTTAATCTCGGCCAGGGCTTTCCTGATTTCGCCGGGCCGGAATTCGTGAAACAGGCGGCAGCAGCAGCGATCGCTGCGGATCATAACCAGTATGCTGCGGCACCTGGCCTGCCGCGGCTGCGCCAGGCGGTTGCGGCGCAGTGGCAGCGCGATCATGGCCATGAGATCGATTGGGCCAGCGAGGTGACCGTCACGAGCGGGGCGACCGAGGCGCTCTGTGATGCGATGCTGGCCTTGCTCAACCCGGGTGATGCCGCGCTCTTTTTCGAGCCGGCCTACGATGCCTATCTGCCGGATGTGACACTGGCCGGCGGTGTGGCTGTGCCGGTGCGGTTGCATCCCCCTGATCCACAGGCAGCGGCGGGCGGTATGGGGCGGCGCTCGGATGCCTGGTGGTTTGAGCCGCAGGAACTGCACGATGCCTTTGCACGCCGGCCAAAGGTGTTGCTGCTCAATTCACCACATAACCCGACCGGTAAAGTGTTTGATCGTGCCGAACTTGAGCTGATCGCCGCGCTCTGCCGCGAGTATGATGTCGTTGCTGTGACTGACGAAGTGTATGATCGGTTGACATTTGACGGTACAGTGCATATTCCACTTGCGACGCTCCCCGATATGTGGCAACGTACGCTGACGCTCAACAGCGCCGGCAAGACCTTCAGCGTCACCGGCTGGAAGATCGGGTATGCTGTTGGCCCGGCGCATCTGAATCATGCGTTGCGTCAGGCACACCAATGGGTGACATTTGCCACGGCCACGCCGCTGCAGGATGCGACAGCAGCAGCGATCGAGGCTGCGGCAACCAATGGCTACTACCAGCAGTTCCAGGCAGAATATGACGAACGCCGCCGGTTGCTGGCCGATGTGCTCGATGAAGCCGGCCTGCCGCGCCTGCCGTGTCAGGGATCGTACTTTCTATCGGCCGATATCAGTGCGCTCGGTTATACCGATGATCGCGCCTTTTGCCGCTACCTCGTCACCGAAGTCGGGGTGGCCGCTATTCCCACATCGGTCTTCTATGTCGAACCAACCGATGCGCCGCCGCTGGCTCGTTTCTGCTTCGCCAAGCATCTGACGACGATCGCCGCAGCCGGCGAGCGCCTGCGCCAACTCAGGTGAGCATTGCTGATCTGGGATGATCCAGGCATCTGAGTGCAGCAACTGAAACACTCTAGCGCAAGAAGTCGTCAAAGAGTAAAATACTGGTGGTGCTTGTGTCTTAGAACAAACGGCGGCACACTTTGTGCTACCGCTGATCCCGCGCCACGAACCAGGCCATCGCAGTAAGCAATGATGCCGGAAATGGTGCCTGCAATGTGCAGTGCGGAGGAGTGGGAGCGTACACAGGGAGCATCCAGAATGACAAATGTCATGAAGATACTGATATTGACCGCCGATGCTGGAAGTGGGCATCGTAGTGCAGCACAGGCGCTCGAAACCGCCCTCTTGCAGCAGTATGGAACCTCGGTGCATGTCACCGTGAGAAACCCGGTGCATCATCCCCACGCACCGGGGTTCTTTCGCCATGCCGAGGAGTTCTATATCGATCTGGTTCGGTATGTGCCGGATGTCTACGATTGGTTGCACGAAGTGACTGATCAGCGGTTGCCGGTGGCGCTGATGTCGCAGGGGGCGTATCAGGCGACGCGTACTGCACTGCGCGAGATCCTGGCCGAGGCACATCCTGATGTGGTGATCAGTGTTTACCCGCTCTTTACCGCACTGGTGGCGGTTGCCTACCGCGACATGGCCATGCGCCCCGGATTGATCTCGGTGGTGACTGATCTGGGGGCAGTGCATCGCTTCTGGTTTGCCCGGCACGACGACTACTGTGTTGTGCCGACGGTCGAGGCGCGTACCAAGGCGATCAACTGTGGCCTGGATCCGCAGAAGGTTGTGATCGCCGGGATTCCGGTACATCCACGCTTCGGCCGGCCGCGCGCCGATGTCGCCACACTGCGTGCCGGGCTTGGTTGGCAGCCGGATCTGCCGACGGTTTTGCTGATCGGCGGGGGGGCCGGGGTTGGGCAGATCGGCAAGATGGCGCAGGCAATCAATGCGGCTCGCCTGCCGTTACAGTTGGCGATCGTCGCCGGGCGCAACCGCGAACTGGCGGCAAAGCTGCGGGCGCAGCATTGGAACGGGCCGGCACATATCTATGATTTTGTGCCGCTGGCTGATCTTATGCATGCCGCCGATATCGTGGCCACCAAAGCCGGTGGGCTCAGTGTCAGCGAGGCGTTGGCCGCCGGGCGGCCATTGCTGTTGCATGGTGCGGCACCCGCGCAAGAGGGCGGCAACCTGGTGCATGTGGTTGCCAACGGGGCCGGTGCCCATGCCCCCGATGCCGAAACGGCGGTAGCACAGCTGCGTGAATGGTTGCAGCATCCGGATGCACTGGCACGAGCCACGGCAGCCGCCCGTGAACTTGGCCGCCCCGAGGCTGCCCACCAGATTGCCGATCTGGCATGGCAACTCGGATCGGATCGACCGCGTGCTATGCCGCTCAGCATTCCGAGCTCGCTCGGCAAGTGGCTCGCCTCGCGCCTCTGATCCGCTATGGGTATGAAAACACAACCCCCCTGCACGCAGCGCGTGCAGGGGGGGTTGTTTGTGAGCCGGAATGAACTAGAAGTCCATACCGCCCATACCGCCCATACCACCGCCACCACCCATCGGAGCAGCGCTCTCTTTCTCGGGGATGTCGGCAATCAGCGCCTCGGTCGTCAGCAGCAGGCCGGCAATCGAGACGGCATTCTGCACGGCTGAGCGCGTGACCTTCACCGGGTCGATCACACCCATCTCGATCATGCTGCCGAACTCGCCGGTCAGCACGTTGTAGCCGTAGGCCGAGTCGCCATGCTCCTTCTGGTAGCGGCGCACGGCATCGATGATGACAGCACCATCTTCGCCGGCATTGCGGGCCAGAATGCGCATCGGCTCTTCGAGGGCGCGGCGCAGGATCTGCAAGCCGAACTTCTCGTCTTCGTTCACAACCTGCACGCGATCCAGTGCCGGAAGAACATTGATCAGCGCCACGCCACCACCGGGGACGATCCCCTCTTCAACGGCGGCGCGCGCCGTCGAGAGTGCATCCTCGACGCGATGCTTCTTCTCTTTCAGTTCCGGTTCGGTAGCCGCGCCAACCTTCAGCACCGCGACGCCGCCGGCCAGCTTCGCCAGCCGCTCCTGCAGCTTCTCGCGGTCGAAGTCGCTGGTGGTTGTCTCGATCTGGGCACGGATCTGCTCGATACGGGCCTTGATGGCGCGCTCGTCGCCCCGGCCTTCGATGAAGGTCGTGTTGTCCTTATCGGCAACAACGCGGCGGGCCCGGCCAAGATCTTCGAGCGTGGCGCTATCGAGCTTGCGGCCAATCTCTTCCGAGATAACGGTACCGCCGGTCAGGATGGCGATATCCTGCAGCATCGCCTTGCGGCGATCGCCGAAGCCGGGGGCCTTGATTGCCAGCGCATTGATCGTACCGCGCAGCTTATTGACGACCAGAGTCGCCAGAGCTTCGCCATCAACATCTTCGGCAATGATGACCAGGTTCTTGGTCACCTGCAGCGCCTTTTCGAGCACCGGTAACATCTCCTGGATGCTGCTGATCTTCTTGTCGGTGATCAGGATGTAGGGATCTTCAAGATCGGCCTCCATCCGCTCCGAGTTGGTGACGAAGTAGGGCGAGATATAGCCGCGGTCGATCTGCATACCCTCGGTGTACTCCTTCTCGAAGGCAATACCCTTGGATTCCTCGACCGTAATCACGCCATCCTTGCCGACCTTCTCCATGACTTCGGCGATCAGTTCGCCAATTTCGCTGTCGGCAGCCGAAATCGAGGCTACATGCGCGATGTCGGCGCGGTCGCGCACTGGCTTGGCCAGGCTCTTCAGCTCGGCCATGATCGCTTCGACACCACGATCGAGGCCACGCTTGATCAGCATCGGGTTGGCACCGGCAGTAACGACCTTCAGACCTTCGTTGACGATCGCCTGCGCCAGAACCGTCGCGGTGGTAGTGCCATCACCGGCGATATCGTTGGTCTTGGTGGCAACCTCGACCAGCAACCGGGCACCCATATTCTCGAACGGATCCTTGAGCTCGATCTCCTTGGCAACCGTTACACCATCGTGCGTCACGGTCGGGGCGCCAAACTTCTTATCGATCGACACATTGCGCCCACGCGGCCCGAGCGTCGTCTTGACGGCATCGGCAACGGTATCGACGCCACGCTTGAGTGCGCGCCGCGCCTCTTCGTTGAAATAAAGCTGCTTCGCCATATGAGTAACAGACCTCCTGTTTTTTGAGTTTCAGCATATCAGGTACGCAATGTACCCGACACAGCACACTACTCCTGGATAACGCCCAGAATGTCCTTTTCCGACATGATCAGGTACTCAACATCATCGACTTTGTACTCGGTGCCGCTGTACTTGGCGAACAGCACGCGGTCGCCGGCCTTCACGTTCATCGGAACACGCTTGCCATTGTCGTCGATGCGCCCATCGCCAACTGCCAGGATGGTGCCTTCCATCGGGCGTTCCTTGCTGGCGGTGTCGGGCAGATAGATGCCGCCCTTGGTCTTTTCCTCGCGCTCCACTGGCTTCACAACCACACGGTCGGCCAGGGGCCGGATGCGAAAGTCCGCTCCCATAGTGCGATGTACCTCCTTCGAGATGTTTCGCTCTTCAATGCAATAACATCAGGCGATTAACACTCTCCCACCGAGAGTGCTAACCGCCCGTATCATACTCAAGGTTGTATTGTTTGTCAAGCCGGATTTTAGCACTCACTGGGAGTGAGTGCAAATGCATGCCCCTCTGCTTATCTGTTCTCCGTGGCGGGTAGGTGCAGGAGTTGGGTTGTCATGCTGCGCGCAGCGGCGCAGGATGCCCTGGGGCTCAGGGGGCGACGGGTTGACGGCCTTGGCGTGGATTCTTATACTTGATATGCACTGCGGGCGGTTGCACCTCGTTGTGCCTGACCCATGCCACACGCGCCGGGCGAAAACAAAAGGACGATAATGACGGACAACCAGGCTTCCGCAGCATACGAGCCCACCGAGCCGCAGCGTTCGGGGCGGGCTGCCTCGCCCTTCCGCACAACCTGGCTGCCGCTGCTCGCCATTCTGCTGATCGGTGGCTATTTCCGTTTTTTTGGTCTGACCACCTGGGACGAGCCATCATATCGGCTGCATCCCGATGAGCGTTTCATGGTGGATGTTGCCAGCCTGATCCGGTTGCCACAAAGCCCGGATGCCTATTTCGACTCATATGCCAATTCACTGAACCCACGCAATAACGGCAAGGATTTTTATGTCTATGGGCTCTTTCCGCAGACGTTAACGCGCCTGACGGCTGTGTTGCTGACGCCGCGCGAGAGCCTGCGCTCTGATCAGCGGGGTACGGTTGAGGAATGGCTGCCGCGCCCGCCGTTACTGCCGGCCATCTTGAATCCGGCAGCAAAGAACCTGACCGGCTATGGCGAGATCTTTGCGATCGGGCGTGGTTGGGCAGCCCTGTTCGATACGGCTTCACTACTGGTGTTGTTTCTGATCGGGCGGCGTCTCTACGGCCGGCGGGTTGGCCTGGTTGCGGCGTTGCTGCTGGCATTGGCGGTGCTGCCGATCCAGCTAGCGCACTTTTTTACCGTTGATGCCGCCACCGCCTTCTTTGTGCTGCTGGCGATCTACTGGGCAGTGCGGATCACCCAGGGCGGCGGGCGAGTGTCGTTTGTGCTGCTGGGGTGTAGTATTGGTGCCGCCATGGCCTGCCGCATCACCCTGGCGACCCTCGGGCTGGTCGGCATGCTGGCAGTCGCGCAGACGATACTGGAGGCCCGGCAGCGCCGTGATATCTGGGCATTTGCCGGGCGGCAGATGCTCTGGTTGATCATTGCCGGTGCCGTGACGTTGCTCGTTTTCCGCACCCTTTCACCCGATGCGTTTATCGGCTCGCGTAGTGAATCGCCGCAGATCGCCTCACCCCTTGCCTCCCTCGATCGGGGGCTTCATGGTGGCGGGTTTCTCGATCTACCCCCCCATCCGCGGTTCATCAACAACATTTTGCAGATCGGGCAGTTTGCCAGCGGCGAGATCGACTGGCCGCCGACCAACCAGTGGGCCAGCCGGCCGCGCTTCGTATTTGCCCTGCAGAACATGATCGTCTGGGGCATGGGCGTACCACTCGGTGTGGCGGTGTGGCTTGGCTGGGCGGTGATCGGCTGGCAGTTGCTGCGCCATCGCCGGTTGCAGCATCTCATTCCGTGGGCCTGGGTTACGATCTTCTTTGCATGGCAGGGTGGCCAGTTGCTTATGTCGATGCGCTACTATGCGTTGCTCTATGGCCTGCTGGCGCTGTTTGCCGCCTGGTGGCTGGTATGGCTGTGGCAGCGGCGCGGCAGTGGCGGGCCGGCGGGGTGGGAGCGGGGGCGGTTTGTTGCGGCAACCATGATCCCGCTGCTGGTGATCGGCTTTACCCTGGCCTGGGCGCATGCCTTCACGCGCATCTACTCCGAACCGCATACCCGCATCACAGCCTCGCGCTGGATCTACGCCAATATCCCACCCGGCGCGGCGATTTCGGCGGAAGCGTGGGATGACGGCCTGCCGCTGAATATTGATGGCCGCAGTGCCGATGAGTATGTCGGGATCCAGACACATCCGTATGCCGAGGATGAAGCAGCGAAATATCTGGGTCGGATCGGTGGTGATGGGCGGTATGAAGAAGGGCTGCTCGACCAGCTCGACCGGCTCGACTATCTGATCTTCAGCAGTAACCGGGTGTATGATTCGGTGACACGGCTTCGGATGCGTTACCCGGCGATCACCAACTATTACTATCATCTGTTCGAAGGGAACCTGGGCTTCGAACTGGTGGCCGATATCCATTCCTACCCGACGCTGTTCGGTATTCCGCTCAACGACCAGGGCGCTGAAGAGGCATTCAGTGTCTATGATCATCCGCGGGTGTTGATCTTTAAGAAGACGGCCGACTATTCGCGGGCGCAGGCCGAGACACTGATCACAGGTGATGTGGCATGGGGCGAGATCCAGCGCCTGACGACCGTCCTGGCCAGCCGGGTGCCGACGGCGCTGCGGCTGACGAGTGAGCAGTGGCCGGAGTTTCGGGCGGCCGGCAGCTGGAACGAACGCTTCAACCCGCAGAGCCTGGTGTATCTGGCACCCTGGCTCTTCTGGCTGCTGGTGGTTGAATTGATCGGGCTGGCGGCCTTTGCCCTGCTCTTCCGGTTGTTACCGGCTTTGCCGGATCGCGGCTTTGCGGCGGCAAAAACCATCGGCCTGCTGCTGACGGCATATGCAGCATGGGTGCTGGCGAGCATCGGTGCGAGTGATGGCCGGCCGCTACTGCCGTTTGGTGCCGGCAGCCTGTGGTTGCTAACCGGCCTGTTGCTGGCGGGGGGGCCGCCGCGGGATGGCGGGCGCGCGACGAATTGCGCGCCTTCTGGCAGGTGAAACGGCCGGCTCTGCTGACTGCCGAAGGGGTTTTTCTGCTTGCTTTCTTTGGGTTCCTGGCGTTGCGGGCGATCAACCCGGATCTATGGCACCCGGCACGTGGCGGCGAGAAGCCGATGGATCTGGCATTCTTCACGGCGGTTCTGAAGAGCCCGGCCTTCCCGGCGTATGATCCATGGTTTGCCGGTGGGGTGCTCAACTACTACTACTTTGGCTTTGTGCTGGTTGGTGTGCCGGCGTTACTTACCGGCATCGCGCCGCAGATCGCCTATAACCTGGCGATACCTACAATCGCGGCACTGACGGCGCTTGGCGCATGGGGTGCTGCATACAATCTGCTGGCGACCCGTGCCCAGAGCATCAGCAACCGGCGGCGATTGCTGGCGCAGCTTGCCGAGCGGCGGCCGCGCCTGCCGCGCTTCGAACGGCGTGCGCTGGCGGCCGGGGTGGTGGCGGCACTGTTTGTGGTGTTGCTCGGCAGCCTGGCACAGGCGATCTGGTTTGTGCCGGGCAGTGCCGAACCACTCGACCCGGGTGCGCCGCCCGAATGTGCCGCTGCGTTGAGCTATGCCGCGCAGCAGGAGTGCAAGGGGCGTGCCGAGTGGGCCTTCTGGGATGCGACGCGCCTGGTGGGCATGGCGCTGCGTTCGGGCGAAATCAACGAGTTTCCCTTCTTCACCTTCCTGTATGGCGATCTGCATGCGCATATGATCGCCCTGCCGCTGACGCTTGCTGCGCTGGGGTTGATGGCGGCGCTGGCACTGCCGGGGGCCGGCACGCCCCTGCGACGGGTGGTGCCCTTTGGGCTCCTGGCGCTGGTGATCGGCTCGCTCTATGCCACTAACACCTGGGATTACCCGGTGAGCCTGGGGCTGGGTGTGCTGGCGCTGGCGCTGCCGCCCTATCTGCGCTGGCGGCGCGGCAAACCGCTCGGGCGGGCGCTGCTCGAATGGGGTACAACAGCGGCGGCATTGGTGCTGTTGAGCAGTGTGCTGTTCCAGCCGTTCCGCAGCCATTTTGCCACCGACTATGCCGGCTTTGAGTTCTGGGTTGGTAGCCGGACACCAATCGCCGCCTGGTTGCAGATCAACGGGCTGTGGATCTTTCTCGCGCTGAGTGGTGCGCTCTGGTTGTATGTGCGGGCCGGTCGCATCGCAGCGCGCAGCGCCTTGATCCTGGCTGCTGCGTATGGGTTACTGGCGCTGGTGTTGCTGCTCACCGGTGGCGATGTGCTGCTGTTCGTGGTCGCGCTGGTTGCCGGTGGTGTCTGGCTGCTGGTCGATCTCGCGCTCCGCGATACGCTACCGGAAGATGCTGGGCCACGCCCGGCGGCACTCAGCAGTGCGACCATGCTCGCAGCGCTGTGGGGTGTAGCGGCAATCGGCATCCTGTTGCTCACCGAGATCCTGGTGGCGAAGGGTGATATCGGCCGCATGAACACGGTCTTTAAGCTCGGCATGGCGAGCTGGGTCTTGTTTGGCATCAGTGGTGCGATCGGGCTGGTGCGCGTATGGCAAGGGCCGGCCGGCCGTGGCCGCTGGGTGTGGCGTGCTATAGCCGGGTTGCTGATTGCGGCCGCACTCGTCTACCCGCTGACAGCCACACCGGCGCGGCTGGCGGATCGCTATGATCCGACGCTCGGGCCGACGCTCGACGGCACGGCATTTATGCGTTCGCCGCAGAGCAGTTGGGGCGAGAATGGTGTGAGTTTCACGCTGGCCGATGACGCAGCAGCGATCGAATGGATGCGGGCCAATATCGCGGGAACGCCGATTGTGCTCGAAGCCCATGCCGAAGCATACCGCTGGAGCGGTCGCTTTGCGGTGTATACCGGCCTGCCGACCCTGCTTGGCTGGCCGTGGCATATGATTCAGCAACGCAGCGTTGCCGAAACCGGCGTGGTGATCAACAACCGTCAGGTGCTGATCCGTGATCTCTACAGCAGCCTGCCGCTCGATGAAACCCTGCACACCATGCAGCGCTATGGGGTTGAATATGTGGTGGTCGGCGCACTCGAAGCCGCACTCTATGGTGATGCAACATCACTTCGTTTCGCCCAACTGGCACAGAACGGCGCAATAGAGGAAGTGCACCGCAGTGGTGCGACTGTGATATACCGTGTACCGGCGACGAATGCAATCCCGGCGGTGGTGACGAATACCAGGCGGTTGCATGCACCGGCAGATCTGCCGCCGACGCCGGCCATGTTGCCGGTGCGGGTTGGCGAGTTGCCGGCCGCCCATGTACCGGGCTGGAACGACCTGGCGCGGTCGCAGCCGGTGGCGGTGTTGCTCTGGTTGCTCTGTTGGTATGGGCTGCTGCTGCTTGGATTGCCGGCCGCCTTGCTGGTGTTCGGCGATCGCTGGCCTGATGCCGGATTTGCCTGGGCGCGGCTGTTCGGTTTACTGCTGCTCGGCTATACGATCTGGCTACCGGTCAGCGGCCGCTGGTGGTCGTACGATACCAATGGGATCATGATCGGGGTGATCTTCTCGCTGGCGGTCGCCGCGCTCTTGCTGGCCTGGATCGGTCGGCGTGCCGGCAGTGCTGCCGCATTACCGGCAGCATTGGCGGCCGGTGCTGCCGAGGTGCTGAGGATCTACCGCGTACGGCGACGCCGCCTTGCGGTGATCGAGGCGATCTTCCTGGCGGCCTTTGGGGTGATGATCGGGCTGCGCGCACTCAACCCGGATCTGTGGCAGCCGATCTGGGGCGGCGAGAAGCCATTTGAGTTTGGTATGCTCAATGCGCTGATGCGTACGGCCGTGTTGCCGCCCTATTCACCCTTCTTCAGCGACGGCACACTCAACTATTATTATTACGGTTACTTCCTCGGCTCGCTGCCGCTGCGGATCACCGGTATTGCACCGGCGATCGGGTATAACCTGCTCGTGCCGACCTTCTACGCGCTGCTGTTGAGCGGTGTTGTTTCGCTGTTGCTGCGCATGAGCGGCCGCTGGTGGGTTGCCCTCGGTGGGGCCGCCTTTGTCGGGATCCTCGGTAATCCGGCGTCCGTCTTTGCGGTTGGCTGGTCGCGTGGGCTTGATCCGGTATGGGCTGCGCTTGCCGATGGGCCGGGGCGCTTCGGCGAGCGGCTGGGCGACTGGTTTATCGGGCCGACGCGTATTATTCCGGCGGCGGCGCCCACCACGATCAATGAATTTCCATACTTTTCATTTCTGTTCGCCGATCTGCACCCACACCTGATCGCACTGCCGCTGACGATCCTGATGGCGGCGATCGGATACACCATCTTCAGCGAATACCAACGCAGCTGGCCGGCCGCAGTGGCGACCTGGGGCGCGGCATTGCTCACCCTCGGCGCGCTGGCCGTCACCAACTCGTGGGATTTTCCGACGTATGGGTTGCTGCTTGGCGGCGCCCTGCTTGGGCGTGCATGGCGGCGCCCAGCGCAGAGCCTGTGGCAGCGGCTGCGGTATCTGCTGGCGGCGGTTGGAGCGGCAGGGCTGGCCGGTATCGGTGCCATGCTGCTGTACCTGCCCTTCTTCCAGAACTACCATGCCATGGTGGGCGGAGTTGGCGTGGTAGCCGAGAGCTCGCTGCTTGTCGAATATCTGCTCATGTTCGGCCTGTTTGTGGCGATCCTTGCCCCGGTGCTCGCGACCACCGCATGGCGCTTGATCCGATTGCACGAACGTGCAGCACAGCGCATGGCCGGGCGGCTGGCGCTGATTGCCCTGCCGCAGCCACCGGCACTGGCGGCCGGCCTGCGCGGCATCGTGGCACTGGCGATTGGCCTGGTGGCGCTGATCGCCATTATTCAGCCGACACTCGTGCTGCTCACGGCCGGTGGCGCAGTATCACCATCGCTCCAGCTGGTTGTCGGCCTGGTGCAGGCGGTCTTTGGCCTGCGGCTCTGGCTCGCGGCACTCTTGATTGTCGGTATGGCGGCGCTGCTGGTGCGGCGTACCGCCGATACGACATGGTTTACGATCTGGCTGGCCGTCGTGGGGCTGGTGGTATCACTGGTATTCGAGGTCGTCTATATTCGTGATCATCTCGATGGTGGCGACTGGTACCGCATGAATACCGTCTTCAAGTTCGGCTTACAGGCCTGGGTGCTGCTGGCGTTGGCGGCGGCGGCGGCGTTGCCGTGGGCGCTACGTGGGCTGCGGCGCATGGGGCCGGTAATGACACTTATCGGTGGCGGCATGCTCGCCGGCCTGCTGCTGCTCTCGCTCGTCTATCCGCTGGTTGGTACGCCAAGCCGGGTTGCTTTACGCTTCCCCGGCGGCAGCGGCCCGGTCACGCTCGATGGGCTGGCGTTTATGGAGACGGCGCGTTACCCATTGCCGGCCTATATCACCCCGGCCGGCAGCGGGCCGATCATGATCGATCTGCGCCATGATTATGCGGCGATCGCATGGCTGGAAGCCAACCTGCGGCAGCCGAAGGTCGTGCTGCAATCGAGTCTGGAATTCTACCGGGCCTATGGGGTGCGGATCGCCGCCAACACCGGCCTGCCGACCATCGTCAGCCCATTGCACGAAAGCGAGCAGCGCGACGGCCGGGTAGTCGGTGGGCGCGATGGCGACGTGATCACGATCTACCGCACCCCCGATCTGCAGGAAGCCTTGCGCCTGCTGGCAAAGTACCGGGTTGATTATCTGTATGTGGGTGCTATCGAGCGCCATGCCTATGGCGAAGCCGGGATCGCCAAATTCGAACTGCTGGTCGGCAACTACCTCGAGGTGGCCTACCGCAACGAGGAAGTAACGATCTACCGTACCTTACCGGCGTTGCGTTCGGTTGCACCATTACTGCCGATCCAGCCGCGCGCCCCGGCCGATGGCCCACGCCTGCCGCAGCCCGATACCGGCGAACCGCCGGAACCTGCGGTGCCCACCAGCGACCCGGATCTGGCGGCTGCCGAACAACGAGTAGCCGACAACCCGGGAGCTGCCGGGCCGGCCTTCGACCTGGCGCTACGCTACCGGGCGATCGGGCGCAGCGCCGATGCAGCGGTGGTACTGGCGGTTGCAGCGCGTGCCAACCCCAACGACATCGGCCTGCACCATCTGTGGGGCGATATCCTTGTCGAAACCGGCCAGTATGACGAAGCGGTACGGGCCTATGCCCAGGCGGTTGCGACCGATCCATCGGCAGGCAATTACATCAAGCTGGCGCAGGGGTATGCGGCCGCCGGTGAATTTGCGCAGGCCGAGGCTGCCTATCGCCAGGCACTGGCAACCGATACTGCTGCAGCCGATGCCTACTATCACCTGGGGGCGCTCTACGAGCAGGCCGGGCGGCCGGGTGACGCGATCGATGCCTACCGTCGCTATCTCGCCATCGCACCCGAGGGGCCATATCGCGAAGCGGTGCAGGCGGCACTGGCGCGCCTGGAGTAGTCATGCTGATACAGCTTACCCTGACATACTGGCTGGTTGCGCAACTCTTCGGCCTGATCGGGTTGCCGATTGCCCGGCGCTGCTTTGGGGCATTACCGGATGGCGGCTATGCCTTCAGTAAGAGTCTGGGCCTGTTGCTGACGGGCTATCTGGCCTGGGTGATTGCCATGATCGGGCTGGCGCCGTTCGGCCAGGGGTTGGTCTTGGCATGTGCGCTGAGCGTGGAATCGCTCGGGATCCAGCGGCGGCGCAGCTTGGCCGGGATCGCCGCCACGCCCTGGTATGCCGGCTTTGCACCGGCGGCCTGGCGCACCGATCTGCTGGCCTGGTTGCGTGCCCGGCGTGGCATGCTGCTTGGCTACGAAGTGATCTTTGCACTGGCGCTGGTGTTTGCCGCACTGCTGCGCAGCTATCAGCCCGACCCGTGGGGCACCGAGCGGCCGATGGATTATGCATTCTTCAATGCGATCACGCGCAGCCCGGCGTTTCCACCGCATGATCCGTGGATGGCCGGTCTGAGTATCAACTACTACTACTTCGGCTATCTGCTGATGGCGGTTGTGCAACTGGTGGCGGGCGCACCGCCCGCCGCCGCCTACAACCTTTCGCTGGCGCTGGTGTTTGCGCTGGCAGCACTCGGTATTGCCGGGGTGCTCTACAACCTGATCGGCCTGAGCCGGAACGCCCGTGGTATTGCTGCCGGCCGGATCGGGCGCTGGGGCGCGATTACGGCAACTGTGATCCTGGTGTTGTGTGGCGGCAACCTGGGTGGCGCGCTACAGATCGCTTCCGGTACACCAATGGTGCTGGCGCTCGAAGCCCCCGACATGGCACGTGCGGTTGCCAATGGCCTTGGATCGCGTGCGACGATCACGCTCGATCCGCCGTTTCGCGGCGAATATTTCGACGGAACGGCACAGATCACCCCCAGCGACCAGGCGCGCGACTTCAACTGGTGGAATCCATCGCGGGCGCTGTGGGAAGCGAGCGGCGGGCGGGCGGGCGATCAACCATACCGGCGTTACGCCATCACCGAATTCCCTTTCTTCTCGTTCTGGCTTGGCGACATGCACCCGCATGTGATGTCGCTGCCGTTTGTGCTGCTTGCACTGGCGCTCGGGTTGCAGATGGCGGCCCGGCCCCAGCCGCCGGCATTTGCGGTGGGCAGCAGTGGTTGGGGCGAGTTGCTGCTGGTCGGAATCATCATCGGCTGCCTCTACACCATCAATAGTTGGGATCTGCCGACCGGCGTGCTGCTGGTGGCCGGCGGCCTGCTGCTCGGCATCCGCCGTACAACCGTGCTGGCCGAGCCGCCGCAGCCAATGGCCTGGCGCAGCCTGGCCATCCAGATCGCACTCATCCTGACGGCGGCGGTCATCCTGTTTCTGCCGTTTCACCTCACGTTCCGCTCGCTCGTTGGCGGCAAAGAGCCGCTGGTCGATCTGCCGATTCTGGCGACGATCACGCGCACCATTGGCCTGGTGTTGTGGGATAAAACCGATCTGCACGCCTTGCTGATCATCTTTGGCCTGTTCCTGCTGCCGCTGGTGCCGTTCGTGCTCCGGCAGGCGATCGGCGCATCGCGCATCCTGCTCTGGGCGGTGCCGATCACCCTGCTGGTCGGTATGGTGGCCGGTTTCCCGCTGCTCTTCCTGCTGCCGCTTGGTATGCTGGCGCTCGAACGGGCTTATGAAGAGCGCGAACAACCGGCGCTCGCTTTCGCGCTCGGCAGTATCGCTCTGGGATGTGCGATCTGCCTCGGCACCGAGATCATCTACATCCGTGATGTCTTCGAATCGCGCATGAACACGATCTTCAAGTTCTACTACCAGGTCTGGCTGATCTGGGGCACACTGGCAGGATTCGCCGCCTGGTGGCTTTTTGCGCAGGTTTTTTCCCGCCGCAACCCGTTCGGCTACCTGTTTGGTGTGCTACTGATCGCCTGGGCAGCGGCAGCGCTCGTTTACCCATGGCACACGGCGGGGCGCAGCTTCCGCGAAGGCCGCATGATCGGGCTGGTGGGTCAGACACCGCGTGACCGGGTGTTGGGTGGGCCACAGGCGATCGACTGGCTACGGGCCAATACTCGTGGCGACGAGGTGATTCTTGAGGCAAGCGGCCAGGGGCCGGGTGAATCGTACGACCCGACCGGGCTGGGGATCGGTGGGGTATCGGCCGCGAGTGGCCTGGCGACGGTGTTGGGCTGGCCGGGGCATCAGCAGCAGTGGCGTGCCGGCGATCCCGAACGCCTGGCCCAGATCGAGCCACGCCGGCAGGATGTGGTGACGATCTACAGTACGCTGGATCTTGCGGTGGCACAAGCACTGCTCGATCGGTATAACGTCGTGTATGTGTATATTGGGCAGGCTGAACGAACCCTGTACGCACCCGAGTCGCTGGCGAAATTTGCCCAGCTTGGCGAAGAGGTCTATGCTGCCGGTGAGGTTGTGATCTACCGGGTGCGCTAGCGGATGCGCAGATGTGCATCTGGTTCCGTCACCACGTCAGGCGCAACTCCCCCTGCTCGTTCGTTTCGAGTGTCAGGTAGAAGCTGCCGTAGCGTTCTTCAACAGTATACGGCTGTGCCATGCCATTGAGAGTCACGGTCGCAACATCACGTATGCCGTTGGGCAGCAGCAGCCGAAGTGTGCTCTGTTCGAGGGTACCGGTGTAGTTGAAGCGCAGGGTGTTGTTGCCAAGCTCCCAGCGGTAGGCCAGGTAAGCGTTGGAAGCGGCATAACGCGCCACCACATACGCCTGCCGGATATCGTCGGTTGCGGCCCAGCGCGGGCTGATACGCACGTCGCGAAGCAGCGCACCACGATCTTCGATCCCGGCGGCGCCCTCGATCAGCGCTGCCAGCATCGCCGACGCCCCCCAGCCATCGGTCGGCAGGGTATCGACCCCCGAGATGCCGGGGTTGCCGGCCGGGTAGTACCAGAGGTAAGTGGCATTAGTGCTGCTGATCAGGAAATGGTAGCGGTGCAGAATATCGAAACCGAAACGCTCGGCACCATAGCGAAATGCGCCGCGCGCCAGTTCGCCGCCGACCAGCGGCATGATACCGCCATTGACATATTCACCCGGATTCTCGCCCGGCCGGCCGGCCAGGCCGTAACTACCGGGCGGGAAGGGCGGATCGATACTATACCAGGCGGCGAATGCCGTGCCGCGCTGCTCGGAGCGGCGGAAGTATTCCTCGACAATCGCACGCCCCTGTTGGCGGCGCAGTACGTCGCGGTTGAGCGCCAGGGCATTCGAGAGGCTCAACTGGCGTGTAGTATCGACCCCCGGCGCCACAAACGGCTCCAGCGGCACGTGATGGTAGTAGAAGGAGCCGTTCCAGCTCAGGTCGTTGAGCCGCTGCATGATCTCGGCGGCTGCCGTATGCCAGGCTTCCGCCAGTGCCGCATCGCCAACGCGCCGCTCGATCTGTGCCATCAGGCGTAATGCCGCTGCCAGGCCGGTATTATCACCATGGAAGATGCCCCAGATCGTCTGATCATCGATCCAGTGACGCGGCGCAGGGCGGCCGGTTGTCGGGTCGCGGGTGGTCGGGCCATACTCAAAATCCCATGTATCGATCGTAAAGGGCCGTTTCACCAGGCCGCGTTCGGCATCCCAGCGCAACGGATCGCTCATGCTGTAGCGCAGTGCGCGTCGCAGTGGTTCGAGATTGCGTTGCAGCAATGTATCGTCGCCGGTGATCTGCCAGGCATCATAGACAGCCATCACAAACAGGTATTCGACATCGGCCTCGACCTGTTTGCGGCCTGCGGTATCGGCTACCCCCGGGCGCGCCAGGAAGTCGGGCAGGCTGCCGTCGGGGCGTTGCGCGCGGCGGAAGGCCTCGACCAGGCTGACGACATCGGTTTCGAAATAGCGGAAGCCGCGCCCCTGGTAGGTATGATCGCGCAGCCAGAGCAGCGGGTTATCGGGCGAGCGGTAGCCGCGTACCGAGCTTCCGTCAAGGGTGTAATCAAGGACACACTGCTGCATGAAGCGGCGTACCCGCGGGTAGATCTCATCGATGCGCGGCTGGCCGGTGATGATCGTCGTGTGTGCGTCAAGGGTGAAGAGCGGTGTGGCATGCAGCAGGTTGCCGGTTGTGGTGCGTACTTCGGCTCGTTGAAGCCCGAGCCCTCCGCGTGGCAGCACCTGAAGCGTGGCAGTGCCGTTTTCGAGCAGCAGCGGATACAGACCGGCCGGCTGGTCGGCGGCGTCGAACAACGCCAGTTCGGCCGAGCCTGCATAACCCGGCACATGCACGACGACACCAAGCGGGGTGAGTGGTGCGGCCGTTTGCGGTGCGCGCACCTCGGGGCGCGGTGGTGCGGGCGTTGCAACTGGTGTTGGTGAAACCGGTGGCATGCTCACGGGCGGCAGGGCGGCAGGTGTGTCGCTGCACGCGATCAGCGCCAGCGTACAGATCAGCAAGATGCTCAGAGCTACTCGTGAAGAAGCATCATTGTTCATCGTTGTTGTAGTTCGTATTCCGATTGTGCTGCACCGGGTTTATTCCACCACCTGGTTATGCAGTACCCCAAGCCCATCGACGCTAAGTTCGACGCGATCGCCATGGCTGAGCCACGGCCCTTCACCGGCGGTCAGTTCGAGCAGGCAGCCACTGCCGACGGTGCCGCTGCCGAGCAGATCGCCGGGGTAGAGGTTGGCATCCTGCGAAGCACGGGCGATCAGCGCGGCAAACGAGTGAAACATATCGCGCAGATTCCCACGTGAGCGTTCGACCCCATTGACCCGTGCCAGCATCGTGAGGTCGTAGCGACTTTCGCCGAGGGCGAATGGCAACAGTTCATCGGGGGTTACCAGCCATGGGCCGATCGAGGTGGCGAAATCCTTACCTTTGGCTGGCCCAAGGCCAACACTCATCTCTTCGCGTTGCAGGTCGCGGGCGCTCCAGTCGTTCATGATCATGAAGCCGGCGATATACTCTTCGGCATCCTCTGCGGGAATATTGCGGCCGGGGCGACCGATCACACACGCAACTTCCAGCTCGTAATCGAGCGCCCGGCTACGCGGCATGGGGATGTCGTCGTGCGGGCCATAGATTGCACTATGGTTGCCGAAGTAGAAGACCGGAATCTCGTACCAGGCCGGCGGTACCGGGCGGTTGCGCTGCGCCATAGTGGTCGCAACATGCTGTTCGAAGCTGTAGAAGTCGCGCAGGCTCGGCGGCCGTGGGATCGGTGCCAGCAGGCGTACTTCATCCAGCGGCAGCAGCATCTCGGCCCCGCCAATCACAATCGCACCGGATCCCTGCAACTCAACAAACTCCGTGATATCAGCAACCCCCAGCTGATCGAGTGCCGCCGCAGCGATCTCGATCGCCCCCTCGATACCACTGCCATCCGGTGCCCCACGCAGAATATCGAGCAGTTCCCAGCGTGGTTGGTCGAGATCCTCGAAGGCCAACGGTGCCGCCGCTGCCAGGTCGATCACCGTATCGCCGAGCAACACCCCGGCGCGGGGGAAATGGTCGATATACCGGAAACTAATAAAACGCATCAAAACCTCACGGCGAGCCATGCGTGGCCACGGCTCGGGCTTAGTGGCGCTGTGCCAGATACTCGATCACATCAATACGGGTCAGGATGCCGGTGACGCGTCCGGCATCGACCACCACCGCCGCTGGTTGGCGCGTCAGGATGCCGCGCAAGTCATCGATCGTCGTTTCGTGATCAATGGTTGCAACTTCGTGGGCGTGCAGTTCGTTGATCGTATGATCCATCGATCCACCGCCAAGCAGATACTCAAGCAGATCGCTTTCGCCGATGATGCCATGCAGTGCGCCGCCGGCATCAAGCACCGGCAGCTGCGAGATACCGTGCGTCTTCATGAGGCGAATCGCCGCTTCGATACTCGTCTCTTCACTGGCGGTGATTACATCGCGAGCCTGGAGCGTGAGCAGATCGCGCACATTGCCCTCTTCGAGGAAGCCATTCTCGCGCATCCAGGTATCGTCGAACACCTTCGACAGATAACGGCTGCCGCTATCGGGCAGCACCACCACCACCAGATCATCGGGGGCCAGGTTGGCACCACGCAGCCACTTGAGCGCCCCGGCAACCGCCAGGCCGCACGAGCCGCCACAGAACAGGCCCTCCTCGCGCACCAGGCGGCGCGTCATGGTAAAACTCTCGCGGTCGCTGACCTGCACCACATCATCGATGAGATCGAAATCGAGCGTTGCCGGCAGGAAATCTTCGCCGACCCCTTCGACCTTGTAGCCGTATGCTGGGCCGAGTTCGCGGGTACGGAAGTAGTGATGCAGGAGTGAGCCAATTGGATCGATACCCACCACTTTGATGGCGGGGTTCTGTTCTTTGAGATATTTACCGGTACCGCTGATGGTGCCACCGGTACCCATGCCGGCGATAAAAGCCTTGATCCGCCCACCCGTCTGCCGCCAGAGTTCGGGGCCGGTGGTGTGGTAGTGGGCGATCGGGTTGGCCGGATTCCAGTACTGGCCGACCAGCAGCGCATTGGGTGTCTCTTCCGCCAGCCGCCGGGCAACCGAATAGTACGAACGCGGATCATCCGGCTCGACCGCGGTTGGCGTGATCACCACCCGGGCCCCGAAGGCGCGCAACTGGCGGATCTTCTCGTCGCTCATTTTGTCGGGCATGACGAAGATCGTGCGATACCCTTTGATCGCGGCGGCAATCGCCAGGCCGACACCAGTATTGCCGCTGGTACACTCGACGATGGTGCCGCCCGGGCGGAGCGTCCCGGCACGCTCGGCCGCCTCGATCATCGAAACACCGATCCGATCCTTGACACTGCCGCCCGGATCCAGAAACTCGGCCTTGGCATAGAGGGCGGGATGGATACCACGTGCCACGCTATTCAGGCGTACCAGCGGCGTATTGCCGATCGCCTCAAGGATTGTCTCCATGACATCAAGGGTGCCGATACCTTCCACCGCTTCATCCGTCGTCATCGATCCCTCCTTGCGCGCTCGCGCTGATCGTTCGGCATATACGACATGCTACCATAGTCTCTTTCTTTTGGCTTTTGTGGTTGTGGTGCGATCAGGGCGTATGCGTTCTGGTGGCGGCCGGACGGTCATTCCGGCACCCAAAGCGATGCTTCGCCGCGGTGCCGCTCAGGATGACAAGGGGTGCGGTGGAACTCTCAGCTGTAGGGTTTTTACGAAAGAGCGTCCCAATGCCGTATGCCCCTCATCCCCCTAACCCCCTTCTTCCACGATGGAGAGAAGGGGGCAATACCGCATCTGTGTGCGGAGGAAAGCCCCTCTCCCCGCAGTGGGAGAGGGGTTGGGGTGAGGGGGAAAAGGTGAAAACCCTACACCTGAGAGGTGCGGTGGAAGGGGGTGAGGGAGCGCGCACCCAGCCCAGGAGCACGCATGAAACTTGTGGCGCGATATATCAGTGGCACCGCTGGCGGAACCGGCAGGCACCCCACCAGCGATGGTTGCCAGGCATCCAGCCAGAAATATCTATTACACTTTTACGGTGCCGCAATGCGCTGCACGCCTTACCAGTGCCTCAGCCTGCAAAACGGGTGTTGACCCTCATGATGGTGTGTGGTAGAATACGCGGGAATATCCTTTACAGATGCCATGATCACCGTGTGACGCACGCCCAGACATGACATCCTCGCGGTACCGGGTAGCTCGAACCATTGCAGCACACAATGCGGCATAACCGCACCATTCCTGCCATATAGCTACTCGCCGCCTGTCGAAGTTTGAGGAAGGAGTACGCATGTCGGATCCGGAAGCGATTCTGAAGCTTGGAATCGACGCGGCACGCGAGGGAAACCGCGAAGAAGCCCGTAGCCTCTTCACTCTGCTGACGCGCCAGGATCCCAACAACGTACAGGGATGGCTGTGGCTCGCCGGTGTCGCCGAAAGCCCGGAGCAGCGCCGTGTCGCCCTGGAGCGCGTGGTCGAGATTGATCCCGGCAACGAAATGGCGGTGAAGGGTTTGCAGGCCATGGGGGTTGCACCGGCTGGTGCCGCTGCGCCGGTTGCGCCGGTTGCCCATGATATGTCGGACGAAGAACGGTATGCGGCCGAACTCGATTCCGCCTACGACGACTATGATTCGGTGCCGCGTGCCGAAGCCCCGGTTCGCCCATTGCCTGATGATGATACCGAAGCGGTATCGCGTCGTGGTGGCGTATACACCAGCGCCGATCCATATGCCGATGACGACACCGAGCCCGAGCGTCGTGGGTTGAGCCCATTGATGCTTGCCCTGATCGGGCTTGTTGCCGTGGCGCTGATTGCATTGCTGGTGATCTGGTTGCTCGGCTCCGGCCAGCAGGCTCCCAATATCGCGACCAACCCGACCCTCATGCCGGTGGCGACGGCTGAGCCGGATCCGGGTGCTGCCCCTGCCCCTACTACCGGTGGCGAAGATGCTATGCCGACGCCGGCCGAAGGTGGTGAAGGGGCTTATCCTGCACCGGCTGAAGGCGGCGAAGGTGCTGCACCGGCCGAAGGCGGTGAGGGTGGTGAGGGTGCTGAAGGTGGCGAAGGTGCTGCGCCGGCTGAAGGTGGCGAAGGTGCTGCGCCGGCCGCTGAGGCACCCGTGATCGGCCCGCCGCCCGAAAGTGCCAACCCGGCGCTGGTTCCGGCCGGAACCAACCTGGAGGCTGCCGGCTGGGCGTATTCGCTCTTCCCGAATATCGTGCATGGTGTGATCGGTACCCAGGTTGGCGGTGTCTCGGCACAGGGCAACTTTGTTGTGGTGCTGGTACTGGTCGCCAATAACACCGGAACACCACAGGCGGTGCCGGCCGATTTCTTCATCCTGAAGGACGCGGCAGGCCAGATCTACACGCCGAATGTCGATGCATCGAATGCCTATGTGCGGCGTGGCGTGAATGCTGATCTCGGGCTTGGTGATGCCATCCCGGCCAATGGTATTCTCACGAGCATCCCGCTTGTGTTTGATGTCGCGCCCGGCAGCAGCAATCTGGTGCTGTTTACTAAGGCAAAGACCGATCAGGGCTGGCAGGCGGTGCAGTAGCCATACCACCAGACACGGAGCGCATACGTGGCGACACTACCGCCCGAGATGGTGTCGTCGCTGTTGCAGACGGCACGCAAAACGCATGCACGCGGAGATACGGCACGCGCTCTGGTGCTGTTGCAGATGATCGCCGTGCAAGCCCCCGAGAGCCGCGAGGTCTGGCTGGTACTGGCCGATCTCGCGGCAACCCCCGCGCAGCGCCTGGCCGCGCTCGAGCGCCTGGCCGCGCTCGATCCGCCACATGCGGTGGTACCCCCTCGTGCCGCAGCAACACCGGATCCCCAACCGGCACTTGAGTTTGTTGAGGTTGCGGCTCCCAACCCGCCGGTATTGCGGCGCGCACCGGCGGTTGCGCCGGCAGCAACGGCGGAACCCCAGCGCCGGCCATTTGCACGCTTGGGGCGGCCGGCGCAGCTGATACCCCGGCCGATTGGGTTGGTCCCGCGGGTATTTGCACGCTGGGATCGGCTGGCGCTGCTGATCCTCGGCTTGATGGCTGCGCTCGTGCTGATATTCTTTGCAGTGCGCCCGGTGCCGCGCCCAGAACATGTTGCGCCGCCGGTGACGGCTACGGCGGCACTGGCAGCGATCGACGCCACATCGGTTGTTGCTACTCCGGCTGCACCGATCAACACGATTGTCGCAACGGTACTTCCAACTGCGGTGATACCGCAAGCGACCGCTACTATTCCACCGACCGCGACCCCCATCCCGCCACTGCCGCCGGGAGCGATCATCGAAACCGGCCAGTGGCAGATTGCGCTGCTGCGCCCGGGGGATGCACTCGTGCTCGACGGGAGTATCGGCACAGTACAGCCACAGGGTCGTTTTGCGCTGGCGCTGGTAGCAGTGATCAATAATGGAGCCATGGACGTGTTGCCGGAAGATCTGATCGTTCTGGTGGATCGGCAGGGGCGACGTTTTCCGGCGCTGCCCGAACTCTCGCGGAGCTACCTCGATACTTTCGGGCGAGGGGTGCGCGGCGACCTGAGCCAGGATGAGCGTATCCCCGGTGCCGGTGTGAGTGTCAGTGTGCCGCTGATCTTTGATATTGCCGCCGATGCGGATGATCTCGTGCTGATGGTTGGTGATGCACCACGCGGCTGGTTGCTCACCCCGGCATCACGGGCACCCATGCCATGATCGACACATCTGCCACAAGCTATTGCGAATGGAGCGGGCTGAGCTATGCCGAAGCCGGCAATGGCGATCGTCATATGCTGCTGTTGCATGGCTGGGCCGATACGCATGCTATCTGGCGGCTGACGGCAGGCGAGTTTGCGCGGCACTGGCATCTCGTCATGCCGGATCTGCCGGGGCATGGCGAAACGCCACTCGGTGGTAATGCCGGCATGGCCGCGATTGCCGGCGTGGTCGGGCGCTTCTGTGATGCCCATGGGATCGATACGGCCGTGGTTGTCGGGCATTCGATGGGTGGCAATATTGCGGTCGAACTCGCGCTCCGGCGCCCGGATCTGGTGCGGCAGTTGGTACGGGTGGCCCCGGCGCCCCTCGGTGCCGCCCTGCCGATTACGCGCCCGGCGTATCATGCCGGTGCACTCGAATGGGCGGCGCTGCGCATGCTATTCGCGAGCAGCCGTGTTCTCGGCCGCTTTGGCGAGCTGCTGCGCGACGATGGGCCATTGCCGGCGCCAATGTCGCTTATGCGGCGGGCACACCCTACCCACCATCACCCGCCCGTC
>CALLZL010000167.1 GCA_937859575.1 uncultured Chloroflexota bacterium | reverse complement strand
CCCACGCTCTTGTTCCCCTTCATGATCGCGGCACCAGGCGCCTATAGCCAGGTGCACAATGGTTGATCATTGGGACCGCGCATCTTGCGCGCATGCGGGCGGGGCGCCCGCGCTCGCCGGATGCGGATGGTTCAATGTTTCTGCACTTCGCTATAATGCACACCCTGGCTGCAACCGACCAGCCATGAACGACCAGATGATCGCTCACGGCTGGTCGATAAGAACCTGGAACGTGGCATGCAATCTCAGCCGGTTGCGACAACCTGGTAAGCGGGGTAATGCCGCTGCTGTTGGTTCCACACGATCTACGGCCCACGAGCCGCCGCATACCCCTGTTCTACCACCGCTTCGCCCGGCAAGCGTAGCACACCAACCGCTCCACTGTCAATGATTACCAGGGCAATGGATTCGCGGCCAGATCGGCATCCCAGATCGCATCGATCGCCTGTACCACTGCGTCCGGCAGGCGCGTATCTGCGGCGGCGAAGTTATCGAGCGCCTGTTCGACGCTCTTGGCACCAGGAATGACGGTCGATACCTCTGGGCGTGCCAGCGTATACTGCAATGCGGCATGTGCCAACGACATGCCGGGCGGCACCAGTGCCGCAAACCGTTCGAGCAGCGCTGCCCGGCGTGCCAGTACCTCGGGTGGCCAGCGGTTGCGCACATCGGTAAAGCGGGTATCACCACGATAGCGCCCCGAAAGCCAGCCGGAATCGAGCGGCACCTTGACGATCAGGCCGACCCCATGTTGCTGCGCGAGGGGGAAAGCATCACGCGGTTCCTGGTAGAAGGCATTGTACATCACCTCGATCGCTTTGCTCTGCGTCGTCTCGACCACCAGCTCCAGTTCACTCTTCCAATCGAGCGAAACCCCATATTCCCGGATCTTCCCCTCGGTCTTCAGTCGCTCAAGCTCTTCGTACTGCGTGGCTACCCGCCCGTCCATCAGTTCACGCGGTGGGTTGTGCAGCAACAGCATATCGACATAGTCGGTCTGTAAGCGCCGCAGACTTCCTTCCAGTACTTCGCGGATATGTTTGGTGTCGAAGTCGTCTTCATCGGGGCGCTCAGGGTTATGATGGCTATATTTGGTGCAGATAATCACATCCTGCCGGGGTGCTGCTTTTAACCCTTTACCCAGGATCTCCTCGCTGAGGCCGTTGCTGTAGCCGGGGGCGGTATCGAAGAAGTTACATCCGGCTTCGAGCGACCGATAGACGATCTGGAGCGCTTCGTTGGTGTCGTGCAGATGCCAATCGGGGTTTGCCAGCTGCCATGCGCCCAGGCCGATTTCACTCACCTGCATGCCGGTTGCACCGAATGCGCGTCGTTTCATAACCATGTTCCTTTCAATATCCAGTATCTTGCCGTGCTGCAGCAGCGTGCCGCCGCACACGCTGGTTCTAGCGCGTGTGCAAACCTCAACTGCGTGCATGGGTAGTATAGCGATTTATTGGTATTATTAGTAGTACCGATTTCGGCATCTTCCAATAGTGCCAATTTATCAGAGGAGCATCGCCATGCGAATACCGATCGACCGCGGTTCGAATATACCGATCTACCGCCAGATCGAGCAGTATCTACGGCAGAGCATTGAGTCGGGGGTATTGCCAGTTGCGACGCGCCTGCCGGCAGCACGGAACCTGGCAGACGACCTGGAGGTGAGCCGGATCACCGTCGAGAATGCGTATGCATCGCTTGAGGCAGATGGCCTGGTAGAACGGCGGGCCGGGAGCGGCACGTATGTCTTACCCGGCGGCCCGCTGCCGCCGTTGCCAAGCGGTGGCATACCGGAATGGCCGCGCTGGCAGCAAGGGCTTGCAACCGTGCCGGGGCTCTTCCCCGTCGCTGCCACGCCTCGGTCGGCGGCCACGCCGCCGCACCCGGCACCGATCCGCTTCAGAGGTTTTGGCGATCCGCGGCGCTTCCCGATCGATGATTTCAGCCGGGCGATCCGCGAGGTGATCCGCCGCGATGGCAGTGCGGCACTGGAGTTTGGCGATCCGCATGGTTATCGGCCATTACGTACGACGATCGGGCATGTGCTTTCGAGCCAGGGGGTGCAGGCGCATCCCGACAATGTGCTGATCACGTCGGGGTCGCAGCAGGCGATCGGGCTGGTGACGCAGATCCTGCTTAATCCGGGCGATGTGATACTGGTTGAAGCCCCGACCTACGATGTAGCGCTCGATCTGTTCCGCGCTCGTCGCCTCACGCTGGTAGGTTGCCCGGTGGATGCATGGGGAATGCAGACCGACCGACTCGAAGCGCTGCTGCTTCAGCACCGGCCCAGGCTGATCTACACTATTCCAAACTTCCAGAATCCGGCCGGCACATGCATGCCGCTGGTGCGGCGACGCCAGCTGATCGCACTTGCCGATCGCTACAGCATCCCGATCCTCGAAGATGATTTCGTCGGCGATCTGCGCTACGATGGGCGGGTTCAGCCTGCCCTCAAAGCCCTCGATCCCGGCGGCCGGGTGATCTATATCGGCACCTTTTCGAAGCTGCTCATGCCCGGGTTACGGGTCGGGTTTCTGCTGGCGGAAGGGCCGATCTACGATCTGCTGGCCCGGCTGAAATGGGTCAACGATCTGGCAACCTCAACACTAATCCAGCGTGCGCTCGAACTATATGTGACCGTCGGGCGTTACCAGGCGCATATCCGCCGCTCGTGCCAGGCATACCGCCGCCGCCGTGATGCGCTGGTACAGGCGATTGGCCGCTATCTGCCGGCAACGGTGCACATGACGACACCGCAGGGTGGCCTGTTCGGCTGGTTGCAGTTGCCGCCCGAATGGTCGGCAACCCGACTGCAACCCTATGCGGCTGCAGAAGGGGTCGAGTTTGCGCCGGGCACGCGCTTCTTCCCCAACCAGGCCGATGGTGAGCCATTTGTACGGCTCAATTTCGCCAGCCG
>CALLZL010000166.1 GCA_937859575.1 uncultured Chloroflexota bacterium | reverse complement strand
TACGAGATAAGCTAGTGACTGGAGTTCAGACGTGTGCTCTTCCGATCTCTCGCAACAACCCGGTTGCCCTGAGCGAAGCCGAACTCAGCGAAGCCCTGGCACAGGCGCTCTAGCCCGACCGTATCAGTCGAACTTGAGCGCCGCCAGTGTCACTATCTTGCCGCGTAGATCACGCTGCTGCGTGCGGCGGGCCGTCAGTTTATCTTTGGTCGATTTGCGTACCGCCCACCCCTTCGAGATCCATTTATCGACCATGCGCAGAATGGCTTCCGGTGTACCCTGTGCCGGCACTTTGTCGGGCGATGAACCGGCCAGTGTCGCGACCCTCCGCGCCAACTGAACGATCCCTCGCTGCTGGATGTCTTTCAGATAATCAATGGCACCCTTCATCGCACCCGAGATCTCGCTGTTGCTGTCGGCCTGCTGCATACGGCGCGTCAGATTCACCTTGGACGTACCAAGCCCTTGCGAAAGGCCGGTCGGCAGTTCTTGCGACTGCTCCATCACGCCAAACTTCGTATTCAACGTTTCGAGGCTGGCTGTGCGCAACGCATCAAGCGACTGGCGGATCCGCAGCGTCATCGGGTCGCTCAGCGCGCCCTGCCACTGTTCGTGGAACGATTGCCCCGGTGCGTCGCCATACATCTTGAAGTGGAACAGCCGCGCATTGGCAACTGCCATCCCCTCCGACTGGGTTTTGTTGATCTTTTCGATCGCCGCCGTGATCTGCTGGTTGATCGCTACATGCTGCTGGTTGGCATCGGTGACGGCCTTCTGCCATTCTTGGGCCCGCTCTTTGTACCACGCCCGCCGCAGCTTCGGGATCGATGGAATCTCGCCCGAATTCCCCTTCACCTGTTCCGCCGCTACAAAGTTGCGCACGAAATCACGGAATGCCTGATACTGATGCACCAGATCGTTGTAATGCTTGTCAAGCTCCCATTCCATCACCGTGCCACGATTGTAGTTCTCGAGGCTGATCGCGTCGTTGTTCACCCGCGCCACGATCCCGGCATAGTGATAGCCCCACTTGTAGGTGAACATCTTCTCTTCGGCAGGGGTGAGCGCCTGGCCGGCCTTCAGCTTGTTCAGGCCGGTCAGGTACTCATCGAACGGCACACCTCCCGGCATGGCGGTGTTCGACATCGTGACATACCCTTCACCGACATCCGCCAGTGCACCTTTGTTGATCCCTAACTGCCGATCACGGGTATCCTTGTTGTGCATGCCGGTATACCCACCCGGCAATGGTGCATCATGGCTGCCGGAAGGGGTGCCCTTAAGATGTTGCGCCAACCCGGATGCCGTGCCGGTCGGCTGGTTCTGAGCAAAATCGGCAATCTCATGGGTCGGTTCATGCTCTTCGCTGACAATCGCCTCGTGTTCGTTGCCGGCCTGACCGAAGACCCCGACCCGCTCGCCGATATTGCCCACAATAAACTTGATGAAGGAGTTGCACTCCGAGATCTCGCCGAATTTGTCGAGAATCTTGTAACTCAGCGGATTGTGGGTGTCCTTTTCGGTTGATGCCGGCTGCATCATTTGCAGTGCAATCGTTCCGGCAGTTGGATCATTGGGATCCTTAGGAGCGGTGAGTGTCTCGCCGGCCGTCTCGATTCGCACCGCACTGCCAACCTGTTCGAGCTTGGCGTTACTCGCCGCCTTGACATCCGATGTCGCATAGAAGACCTTCGGCTCGGCCTGTGTGAGTTCGAGCGCAATCGCTTTTGATGCGCCATCCGACGAATACTTGATCGTCGGTTTTGCACCAACCCCGGCATTCGTCTGCGCAAAACCACCCGCACCCTTCTTCTCGCGCGTGTAGTTCAGGTTGCCGGCCGGCGACATCTCGGTTGTCTCCATGACATAGGCCGATCCGCCACCGGTGCTATCGATCGATTGCGACGAGAATTTTGCTCCGGCACCCATGGTGTAATCTTGCGGGTTGATCGCAACATAGCGCTGAATAGGGGCCGGTGCATGCGCCGGCATTGGTGTGGCGCGCTGCCCACCACCTGCCAGGAAACGCCCGAGCGCCCGGTTACCGATGCTCTGCTGAAGCTGCCGACTATTGCCGGGATCAAGCCAGCGCGACACGGATCCGGTATGCTGCAAAGCACCCTGCGGCATCATTTGTACGTCTGATGAGTCGTTACCCGTCATCCGCCGCTTACGCCGTAAGAGGCGTGCATGTTCGCGCCTGCTCTGCGCTTTCGAAGGCATACGGTGCTCCCGTTGCATCTGAGTGGCACGGCTGCCCCCAGACAATACAGCGATCCGAACCACAACATCGGCCACAAAACCATGTGGTACGATACAGCATCATGGAAGATACAGAAAGGATACACCCATGGCCCGGATTAAGCAATCGGTTGCATGGTGGTGTTTTGTCCGTGGCGACATGACACCCGAGCGGCTGGTACGCACGGCTGCCGAAATCGGGTATCAGGGGATCGACCTGGCCCCGCCCGAGTACTGGCCGCTTATTCGTGAGCATGGGCTGACGATTGCAGCCGCAAATGGCCATCAGTCGATCAGCGATGGCCTGAACCGCCGTGAACATCATGATCGCATCGAACAGGAGCTGCTGGCCAATATTCGGCTCGCCGAACAGTGGCGGATCGCCAACCTGATCTGCTTCAGCGGCGACCGCAACGGCCTCGATGATGCAACCGGCCTCGAGATCTGCGCCGAAGGCCTGCGGCGGGTCGCGCCGGCCGCCGAAGCCGCCGGCGTCAACCTGTCGGTTGAACTGCTCAACAGCAAGGTCGATCATCCGGATTACCAGTGCGACCATACCGATTGGGGCGTACAGCTGGTCAAACTGGTCGATTCACCACGGGTCGCCCTGCTCTACGACATCTATCATATGCAGATCATGGAAGGCGATATCATCCGTACCATCAAGTCCGACCACCGGCATT